>JBKJUD010000249.1:0-3793 GCA_046590735.1 Candidatus Eiseniibacteriota bacterium
GTGCTGAAGGCGCCCCCGGCGACCAGCGCGCCGTTCCACTCGGCCAGCGCGCCGACCTCGCCGTTCATCCCGCTGCCCAGCGTGGTCCACGAGGCACCCTGCCATGCCGCGATGTTCGCGGCGGTCGCGCCGCCGGCCTCCGAGAACGTCCCGCCCGCCACGATCGCCCCGCCGAAGCTCGCGAGCGCGCTGACGCTGCCATTGACCGACGCATTGAGCGGCGTCCACGCCGCGCCGGTCCAGCGCGCCAGGCGGCTCGCCTGTGTGGCGGCCGACACCGTCGTGAACGCGCCGCCGACCACCAGCGCCGGGCCGTACGGCGCGAGCGCGAACACCCCGTTGTTCGCGCCGTTGCCGAGCGCGTTCCACGCCGCGCCGTCGAAGCGTGCAATGCGATTGGCGCCCGCGCCGCTGGCGGTGGTGAACGCGCCACCCGCGTACAGCGTCGCGTTGAACACGCTGAGCGCCGACACCGTGCCGTTCATCCCGGTGGACATCGCGGTCCACGCCGTGCCATCCCATTGCGCGACGCAATTGGCGGTGACGCCGCCGGCTTGCGTGAACGCGCCGCCGGCGATGAGCGCGCCGTTCCACGCGACCAGCGCGTTGCCGGTGTTGTTCAGGCCGCTGCCCATCGCCGACCACGCGGCACCGTTCCAGCGCGCGACGCGCGTGGCGGCCGCGCCCCCGGCGGTTGTGAATGACCCGGTGACGACCAGGTCCGGCCCGTAGGCGGCGACGGCGTTGACGCGACCGCCGACGCCGGTCCCGCACGCGTTCCACGCCGCACCGTCCCATACCGCGACGCGATTCACGGTGAGGCCGCCCGCGGTGCTGAACTGACCGCCGGCGACCAGCAGACCGTTCCACACCGCGAGCGACTGCACGATGCCGTTGCAGCCGCTGCCGAGCGGAGTCCAGGCGGCGCCGTCCCAGCGCGCGATGTTGCTGGCCGCGCCACCGCCGGCCGTCGTGAAGCCGCCGCCGGCGTACAGCGCGCCGTTCCACTGCGCCAGCGCGTACACCGTGCCGTTGACGCCGCCGCCGAGCGCGGAGAGGTAGGTGCCGTTCCACGCGGCCGCGTGCGCGGCGGACACCTTGCCGGCGGTCGCGAAGGCGCCGCCGGTGACCACCATGCCGTTCCACGGCGCGAGGGCAAACGCGGTGTCGCTCACGCCCTCGGTGCGGAACGCGTCGGACCAGCGGGTGTCGCCCGGGGCCGTGGATTGCGCGGAGGCCGGCGCGCGGGCCACGAGGAGCCACGCGGCGAGCAGGAACAGATGGGATCGAATTCGCATGGAATGAGTGTACCTCAACGGCGTGCGCGGGCGCGGATGGGAGCCGTGCCGCATGCGAAACGGGGACGCCGGTTGGGCGTCCCCGCTCACTTCCCTCCGTGGTGCGGGCGGTTAGCGCACTACGGAGATCCGCGCCGCGCCATCCGGCGTGGTCAACAGGTAGAGGCCGCTCGGGAGTTTCGCACCGCTCGCGCCGCGTCCGTCCCATTCGAGTCCGGTGCCGCCGTCCACCACACGTGCGGCGGCGACCTCGCGGCCCTGCACGTCGCGCACCGCATAACGCGCGCCGGGGTCTGCGGTGGTGGATAGGCGGAAGCGCACCCCGCCTCCGTGCTGCAGCGTCGCCGCGAGCGCTCGGCGCGTCGCGGGCGTCGTCGTGATGCTCACGCCGCTGTCATCGGAGAGCCACGTGAGTTCGTCGCCCACGCCCACGCTCGATGCCGCCAGCCCGTTCACCCGCGCCGCCGCCGTGATCGTGAACGACATCTGGTCCTGCGCCCACACCGGCCACGGCGCGGTCGCCGCGACCTTCGAGGTCCAGGTGTAGGTGCCGGTCGGCGCGCCGGTGGGGATGACCTTGGTGATCGTGGTGGTGCGCGAGGCGCCGGGCGACAGCGTCCACGTCTTGAATCCGCCCACCGGGTTGTTGAGCAGCGCCTGCTGGTTCGGCCGGACAACCTCGTCCCACTGCTTCCACGTCACCGTCGCTGCGGTGTTGTTGGTCACCGTGTACGAAAACGACAGCGTGCCGCCGCGGCCCACGGTGATCGTGTGCGTCGACAATTGCAGCGAGGCGGCCGCCGGGTCCACCGGCGCGGCCGACCGGATCCAGTAGAGCGCCGTATTGCGATTCTCCGCGAGGAGTGCCGGGATCTGCGAGTCGGCCGGGTGGAACGACGAGCCCACTTCCGGCGTGTGCGAGAACCCGCGCGGCTTCTCGCCGGTTTCGCCGTACCACCAGTCGTCGGCCTCGCCGTTGGTCAGGTAGAGGCCCCAGCCGATCAACTTCGTGTAGCCGTTGAGCGCCACCATCGAATCGGTGGCGACCGAGAACGTCAGGTTGTCGGGCGTGTAGATGTTGTAGTCGTAACCCCACGGGTAGATGAGTTCGTCGCCGTAGGAGTGATAGTTGATGTTGCGCAGCAGATGATGCGCCGCGCAGAAGGTCTTCACCGCGCGCGTCTCCGGCTCCGAGAACGGCGCGGTGCCGCGATAGGTGTCGCTGCGCGTGTTCCCGCTGGACCCGACGTTGTCGATGCCCCACTTGTACGAGTAGTTGCGATTGAGGTCCACGCCGAAGCTGCCGTCGCCGTTGTCGCGGCGGTTCTTGCGCCAGTTCTCGTCGGTGGTGGCAACGTAGACGAGGCCATCCGGGTTCACCGTCGGCACGATCCACACTTCCATCGTGTTGACGATGTTGGTGACCTCACTGCTGATGCCGTACTGCTCGGTGAGGGTGTGCAGCAGGTCGAGCGGGATCTCCACGGTGATCAGCTCGCGCGCGTGGTGATTGCCGATCAGCGAGACCTCCGGCTTGTTCGGGTCGTCGAGCATCGCGGGTGTCGTCGAGACCAGCATCGCCCAGATGTCGCGGCCCTGGACGCTCTTGCCCCACGACACCAGATCGCTGGTGAGCGACGGGAAGGCCGCGTGCACCGCCTGCATGTCGGCGATCGCCTCGTCGTACGTGTGGTACGCGCCCAGGTCCGGCGCGCCGTTGTGCGTGGCCGCGAGGAAACTCGCGTGCAGGTCCGGGTCGATCACGGCGAACAGGAAGCCGTGGCGCGCGAGCGTCAGCTTGTCGGCGGCGGTGGCGACCACGTCAACGAAGGTGAGCCCGGCGTGCTCGGTGAGATCGAGGTCGAGCAGTTGCAGGTCGCGCAGGTCGCCGGGGGTGCGCAGTTGCACGCGCAGCAGTTGGTGGAGTTCGGGGGTGGGACGGGCGTCGGCGGACGGTGCGAGGGCACCGGCGGCGAGCACGAGGGCGCCGCAGATCGCGGCGAGCGCACGGGAGGCGCGCATCGGGGGGAGTCCTTTCGATGGGGTGCGTCGATCACGAGGGGCGATACGGGGCGCAGGAAACCGGACCACGCGCGAACGCAGATCATAGCATCCGTCCGCCGCGGGGCGAAAGCGTCTGACGGAGTCGACGCCTACGGCCCGCGCTCCACGGCCTCACGGGCATCCGGGTCCGCCTCCGGGAACCGATCGCGCAATCGTGCCGCATCCAGCTTGTCGATCTCGCGCACGGTTCCGCGCTTCATGAGATAAAGCGTCCGCGGTGTGGCGACGCGTACGGAAACCTCCTCGAAATCCAGGAATTCCCACGCCAGATCCTCGAATTGAAACGCCTCGCCCCGACGGGCCAGGACATCGATCACCAACTCGGTGTCTGGCGGCCCATAGCGGATTGCCGGAAAGTCTCCGGCGAGATCCTCTGCCGTGATGGCATCGATGGCGGGGTCGTCCCACATCCTGCGCAGTGCCTGACGCAG
>JBKJUD010000270.1:0-5553 GCA_046590735.1 Candidatus Eiseniibacteriota bacterium
GCACGACAGCGCGCCCTCGAGCCCTGCGCGCAGCGCGCCCCACCGCACATCGCGCAACGTCCAGTCGAGCACGTCGGTGGCGCTCGGCGCGGCCACACGCCGGCCGACCGTGTACGAGCCCGCGCCCGGCCCGGCGTACTCGTAGTGGATGCTCAGCGAGTCGCTCACCACCGCGTAGTCGCCGCGTCCCGTCCCGACGAAGAGGAAGTCGACGGTGAACGCACCGCGTCCGGGCCCGACGAAGCGGTAGCGCGCGGCGCTGAGCGAATCGCCCGCCAGGCGCTCGTAATCGCCCTTGCCCGCGCCCACGTCGTGCACGGCGAGCAACGCGGTGGAGGCGGAATCGCCGGTGCCCGCGAGGGCCGCGCGATCGGCGTCGCTCAGTCCCGCGGTGACGCCGGCGCCATCGGCCTCGCGCAGCCATGTCCACGCCGCGCTGGCCGGCCCCCAGGCGCGCGTGGCGCGCACCGCGCTGAAGCTGCGCGACAGGTCATGCTGTCCCACCTGCACGGCGAGGCTGACGCGCGAGCGTGCGGTGATCGGATGCCGGGTGCTGAAGGTGAGCGTGCCGCGCCCTTCGTCGACCACGTAGTCGGCGGATTCGCCGCGCCGCAGCAACACTCCGTCGAGGTAGACGCGTTCGCTGCCCGGCACCAGGTCACTCGCGCTGGTGCCGGCGCCGAGCACCGCATACGGTCCCTGCACGCCCTCGCTCCCGAAGAACTCGCGCGAGACCCAGCGGCCCCGGCTCTGCGCCACCTGCGCCTCCACCCCGAGGCCCCCGGCGAGGGTCTGCACTCGCGCCCCGTTGAGCCGCCGCGACGCGCTGGCGAAACTGCCCGCATCGGCCGCCGGCTGCAGGTCGTAGTCGCCGAACAGCAGCTGCGTGCGCTCGGCCTGCACTGTCAGCCACACGCGATCGAGTTCCTGCAGCGTGGTGCTGGCACCCTCGGCACTCAGCGGGATGCTCTGGTCGGACAGCGCGCCGGCGATGGTCACCCCCGGCGCCAGCGTGCCGGACAAGGCGAGATCGAGGCTCTGGCGCAACGTGGCATCGCGATTGGAGCCGATGTTGATGGCGACGGTCTTGTTGCCGCGCACCTCGAGGCTGCCGCGCGTCGGCGCGGTGCCGGCGCCGAGCGGCGTGACCCGTGTCGAATCCGGCGGCGGTCCCGGCGGCGCGCCGTCAGGGGGCGCGGGTTCGTCAGGACGCGAGAGCGCGACGGGGGATCCCTCGCGCACGCTGCGGGGCACGCCGCGGCCGTAGACCGTGGCCAGCGGCGTCACCACGGCCTCGTACCGGATGCGCACCTGGCCCGCGGGCACCGGGCGAAACATCTGCAGAATTCCCGCGCCGGCATCGACCGAGTAGTCCACGCCGCGCCGCAACGTATCCGCGCCGGCCCACACCACCTCCGTCGCGCGCACCAGAAACCGATCGGGCAGGATCACCGTGCCGATCGCCGGCACGGCGAGGACGGTGTCGCGCAACACCGCACGCAGCGGGCGAAGCGTCGCGGGGCGCGCTGGCGCCGCGTGGGCCACGTGCGCCGCGCCCGCCATCGCACACGCGACCAGCGCCACGCTCCACCACGCGCGGCTCGCGGTCGAGTGGCGCGGCGCCTGCCTCACCCCTGTCGACGACGTCCAGCGCGGGACGCGCCGGCGCGCGCCCTCAGCGCGGACGAACCAGGTCGTACATCACCACGCGATCGTGGCCGGTGTCGGTGACGAAGAGCCGTCCCTGCTTGTCGACTGCCACATCGGCGGGTCCGTCAAGCTGCGCGTCGACGCCCTCGTCGCCCAGCGTGAACGCGATGCTGCCGTTGGGCGCGATCGCCAGCACGCGGTTGCCCGGGGGGTCCGCGACGAACAGCATGCCGGACGCGTCGCGCGCAATGCCGCGCGGTGACGCCGTCGGGCCGGCCGGTGTCAGGGGCAGCACATGTTGCATGATTCCGAGCGAGGAGAAGATCACCAGGCGGCCGTTGCCGCTGTCGGCCACGTAGAAATCGCCGGTGTCGCTGGCCACCAGGCCGCGCGGGTCGAGCAGGCCGCCCTCGCCGCTGCCCGAGCCGCCGTAGGTGGTGCGGTAGTCGAGGAAGTTGTTGAACACCAGCACGCGGTTGCGCTCGCGCTCGGCGATGTAGATGTTGCCGTCGCGGTCGAGCGTGAAGTTGCGTGGACGCACCACGCCCACCTGGCTGCGGATGCGCTGCTCGTTGAGATCGAGCACGGTGCCATTGAGATTGCCGGAGAGGTCGTACTTCACCAGGCGCGCGTTCTGCGCATCGAGCACGTACAGCCACAACCCCTGCCGCGCGTACAGCGCGATGGGATAGTTGAACTGCGCCGGGCCCGTGCCGAGGCTGCCGAATTGCAGGATGTACTGCCCCGTGCGGTCGAATTTCTGCACGCGGTTGTTCAGTCGCTCCGCGATGAAGACGTTGCCCTGCAGGTCGACGGCGACGGCCTCGGGCGAGCGGAACTGGCCGATGCGCTCGCCGGTTTCGCCGAAGCTGCCGCGGAAGTGCGCGCCGCTCGGCACGGTCAAGTTGGCCGGCAGATCGCGCGGCGCGGCGTTGTCCGGCGGTGTGGAGCCCCCGCCCGGACGGCCCGACGGCGGCGGCGCCGCGCGCCCCCCGCCGGCGCATCCAGCGGCAATCCCCGCGAGCACGACCGCGACCAGCGCCAGTGCCAGCCGGAGCCGGCGGGCCCCGGTGCGCCGGCTAGAAACGCGCATGCAATCCACAGGTCATCCTCCCATCCGGGGCCGTCGTCACCGCCAGCGTCGTCCGCGGCCGCCCGGCATCCAGCGCCGCGCCCTCGACGCGACGGGTGCGCGTGAGATCGAGGATCGCGAACAATCGGTTGACCACCAGGCCCCCGAGGGCCAGCGAGGCACGGCGCGCAGCATTGTGCTGGCCCTGCTTGGTGCGCAGGTAGCGGTCGAAATGCTCGTACGTGTCCCACTGCCAGGTGTCGTCGCCGAAATAGCCGTGCGAGGCGACGTAGTCGTCGATGAACGCCTCGCGGCTGGAGTCCGGGTGCGAGGTGCGATTGTCGTAGATGCTGCGGGCGTCGCGCCGGATGTAGATGTTGTAGATGTCGCTGCCCGAGTAGATCCCGACATCGCGATAGAACGACACGGGGTGCGGCGCATCGCTGACGCGCGCGTGGACCTGGGCCAGCTCGCGATAGGCGGTGCCGCGCAGGTGCGACTGAATCTCGGAGATCGCCAGCGTCGACCACAGCGCGCCATCGATGCCGAGGAAGACCCAGCCGCGCGTGTCGTGGCCTTCGTGCATCTGGCCGAGCCCGGGCACCAGGGCCGACAGGCCGATGGCCGCGCCGTGCCCGCTGAAGGGATTCTGCCGCGGGGCGGCGGACGCCGCGACGGCGCGGGCGGCGAGTTCGGCGCCATCCGGCGTGGGCAGCGCGAGGGCCGTCGAGGCCCACGGCGCGTTGGCCGCGCCCGGGTCGGCCACGTTCGGCGTGGACGCCGCGTCCGCGGCGCGAGCCGGGGTCCCGCCGAGCGCGCAGGCCACCGCGCAGGCCCAGGCGGCGAGACCGCCGAGCATGATCCGCCGGCGCATGCCTATCTCCCGAACCGGTAGGTGAGTGCCGCGTGGCCCTCGGGGCCGGCAGGCGCCAGCGGATCGAACGCCCACTCCACCTGCAGCGGGCGCGGCGGCGGAGCCTCGGACAGCCGCATGGTCTTCGTCGAATGCACTGCGTCGATGAGGCTGATGGCGTGGTTCACGACCACCACCGCGGTGGCGTAACGCGAAAGGCGCAGGAAGCGGTTGGACTGCTCGCGCAGGTCGAGGTAGTGCGAGCGCGCCGCCGTGTCCGTCCAGCCGCGGCTGTAGCGCGAGTCGGTGATCGACTCGTAGAACCGCGTGCGATCGGCGGTCCACTGGCGCTGCAGGTCGTTGTAGTCGGTGGAGTCGCAGTCGCTGGTGGTCGGGCAGTAGCGATCGAACTGCCAGTGGTTGGCGTCGTTGAGCGCGGTGGAGGTGGCGTTTCCCGCATAGGCCTTGTACTGCGTCTGCTTGTCGGCGCCGCTCTTGTGGAGCGAGGCGTAGGACAGCCACGCGAGAATCTCGGTGCCCAGCTGCACATACCCGTGGCGCTGTCCGAGGTACAGCTGCCCGGCGCCCGGCACGGCGGCGGCGAGCGCCACCGCGAGGCCCGGCGACTTTCGGCTGGTCGCAGCGGGCGGGCGGGGCGTGTGCAGGCTCTCGGCGCGCGCGTGCCACCCGGGATCGAGCGCGCGCTGCGCGAGTTCGAGCGGCGTGCCACCGGGCCGCACGACCGAAGGCGCCGGGGCCGGGCGCGCGATCGCCGCGAACGCCTCGTGCGCCCCGGCGACCACGGGGGCGGGATTCCACGCCAGGCGATCCGCGGCAGGCGTCACGCGGGCGTGAGCCCCCGCCGATGCCGCGGCAGTCAGCGCCACGCCCAGCAGGATCGTGCGTCCTCGCCACTGTCCGGTCCTTCGCATCCGTCCTCCTTGCGCCTGCGGTGGTGCCTCGTGCATGCGTCGCCTCATGGTGCCACCGCCCAATGCTGGATGTACACCCGCGTCGCGCCGGCCGCCGCCACGGTGACGCGGCACAGATAGGCGCCCGGTGCGATGTCGCGCGGCCTCCACACCGCGGTGTTCTCGCCGGTCGCATGCGGCCCCTCGAGGCTCGCCCGCTTCTGGCCGCTGACGTCGAACAGGTCGATGGTCACGCGGTCGCTGCCGTGCGGCAAGCGGTAGCCGATGCGCAGGTCGCCGCCGGCATGCAGGCGCAGCGGGCTCGGCGCGAGATAGAGATCGCGCAGCTCGGTGGCGCCGAGGTTCAGCAACGGATCGATGGGCGCCGCGCCGGCGCACACCACGCGCGAGCCGGTGCGTGCCGGGTTGCCGCCGGCCATCGTCCACCAGCGCTCGTCCTCGCACTGGGTCGCGCCGGCCGTGCACATCGGCAGGCCGGTCGACAGCGCGTAGAGGATGCCATCGTTGGCGGGCACCAGGATGTCGGCGATGCCGTCGCCATCGAGGTCCGCGAGCGCGGGCGTCGCGGCCACGCCGAAGGTGACGCCCAGAGGCCAGCCGTCGGGTACGTCGTTGTCGCGCACCTGGCGCGCCGTCGAGGACCCGGTGCGCGGAACGATGTTGCCGCTGCCAAGCCCGAGCAGTGCCCACGTGCCGCCGCCCGCGCGCGGCGCGATCAGCGGCGACGCCACGGTGAATCCGCCGTCGCCGGCGCCGACGTCACCCGCGCGCGGCCAGAGCCGCTTGGGCGAGCCATGGAGCGTCCACGCCATCACACGCCCACTGACACCCATCGCGATGACCGACGGTTCCCCATTGCCTTCGAGGTCGGCGATGACCGGGGCGCCCAGCAGCGAGTCGCCGAGGGCGCGCGGCCAACCCGGGACGATCTGCCCGGAGACCGTCACCAGCCACACGGTGCCATGCCGATCGCCGATCGCGTAGCCCAGGGGCGCGCCGGTGCCGGCCTGCTGCCACACGGTGACGTCGGTGTCCCAGTCGGTGAC
>JBKJUD010000113.1:0-4319 GCA_046590735.1 Candidatus Eiseniibacteriota bacterium
AGCCGACGGACATCCGGCCTCTGGAGTTCCAGCCCGGGCCCTTCGCGGTTTCCGCCGATCGCCCGCTGGCGCGGGCCGGTGAGCGGGTCGCCTTTACGATAACCGGACCGGCATCCGGTAGCGCACAGTCGGTGACGCTGCGCATCCTCGATGCCGGCGGCACAGTCGTGCGGACGGTGCTCGACGGCTCATCGCTCGCAGGGGCCGGCCGGCTCGCGGCGGTGTGGGACGGACGCGATGCCGGGGCGCGCGCGGCGGCGAGCGGCGTGTATCTCGCGGTGTTGCAGGTGGGGGGACAGGACGTCGCTTCCACGCGAGTGTTGATGCTGCGCTAGCTAGCGACAACCGCATCCGCGGGGCCGGCGTCGCCCCCCGCGGATGCGCCGCCTCACGGGCAACCGGACTCGTTGCCCCCGATGTTGTCGCGCAGGTCGAGCAAGTCGCGATTCCACCGCCCGCAGGTCCCGACGCCCGCATGCAGGAACAAGACTCCCGGGCCGCCGTTGCGCTGCACCATGCCGGTCAGGTTCCCGCCGGTGGCGCCCGCACCGTCGTCGATCAACAGCCCGGCGCCGGCATTGTCGGTGAGCCACAGCGTGCCGGTCTGGAACTGCGCACCGGCTTCCAGCGCCAGCGCCAGCCCCGCGGACTGCGCACCGCGCACCGCGAGCTGGCAGAGCACCGTGCCGCTGCCGCGCAACGTCACCGCGCCGGGCGCCGCGCCGCTGCCGCCGCCATCGCACACCACGTTCTCGAGCGCGTTCGGGCCGGAGCCGGCCAGCATGTGCACGGCGCCCCAATGCGTCACCCCGCGCCCATCCTCCGGCACCAGGTAGGCGGGCAGCGTGCCGCCGCCGGCCATCAGGCGTCCACCTGGCTGCACCGTGATGCCGCCGCTGCCGGAGATCAGCACGACGGCGCCTGGCTCGATGGTCAGCGTCGCGCCGGCCGCGACCGATGCCAGGAAAGGCAACCGCCACGGGCTGCCCGCGGCGGTCAGCGTCAGGTTGCCCGAGATCTGCGAGGGCACTTGCTGCGCAGAGGCGCGCGTGCCGGTCACACTGATCTGGCCGACCGCGATCAGCGGCGCGCCGGGCGACGCCGCCACCATGACCTCCACCAGACCGCGCGGCAGGCCGGCCGGCGGCACCGCGAGCACCGTGTTCGCGCCGGTCATCGTCACGCTGGGCGAGAGCACGCCGCCAAAGCTCGCGCGCGGGGTGGCGCCCAGCAGGAAGTCGGTGCGGATTTCCACCGGGGCGCTCACGTCGGAGGCGATGGCCGCCGGCGTGCAGGCGAGCGTCGTGCCGAAAACCGTCGCCTCGTTGCAGAACGGTACGGAGGTCATCACGCGCACCGTCACGCTCGCGGTCCGCGTGCCGCCGGCGCCGTACGCGGTCAGCGTGTAGTCGGTCGTCGCCGCGGGCGACACGCGCACGTGGCCGGAGTCCGCCGCGACGCGGCCGATACCGCGATCGAGCACGACCGAATCCGCCTCGGTCACGCGCCAACTGACGGTGGCGGAGTCGCCCGGGAGGATCGTGCCGGGGGTCGCGGTGAACGACACGATCGCCGGGACGTTGCGCGGGGTGAAGGTGGACGAACATCCGGCGAGCGCCGCCGTGACGACGAGCAGGACGGCGAGTGCAAACGTGTGGCGCATCATGCGTACCTCGAACTGCGAAGGTCGTGCCAGCGGACGGATCACGCCCCGCCGGGCGGCAGGACGACGGGGGGAAGGTCGAAGGTGGAGAGGCGATCGGTGGCGGCCCGCGCGAGCGCCGGGCTGGGGGCCCGCGCCGCCGCCAGCGCGCGGATCAGCGGGATGGCGGCCTTCGTCGATTCGTAGCCTTCGCGGATCATCTCGGGCACCGCGCGGAAGTGCACGCCGGAGTACTTCTCGAGACGCGGCCGGATGATCACGTCGCCCAGCGGCTCCATCAGGCGGGCCGACTGCCGCGACACGATCACGCCGAGCCGCCACGCCAAGTGAAACACGTGCCGCGGGCGGTTGAATCCGCCGCCCTCGGCCACCAGGTTCACGCCCACCGCGATCGCCGGCGCGAACTCCGAGCGCAACGCGGCCAGCGGCAACTCCTCCACCACGCCGCCGTCGACGAAGTACTCGCCATCGATCTCCACCGGCATGTACAGCTGCGGGATCGAGCAGGAGGCGCGGCTGGCCAGCGCCACGCGGCCGTGCCGAAAGGTGTGCGCGCGGCCGGTGACCAGGTTGGTGGCGACGATCGCCAGCGGGATCTTCATGTCCTCGAACCGCACGTCGCCGAGGATCGACACCAGGTAGCGCTCGATCTTGTCGGACGAGAGAAAGCCGAGGCGGGAGAGTTTCACCTGCGCCATCTGCCGCCACGAGAGCGACAGCGCGAGACGCTCGATGTCGGCGAGCGGCCGCCCGGTGGCAAAGAGCGCGGCGACGATCGAACCGCCGGAGGTGCCGGTGATCGAGTCCACCACGATGCCTTCCTCGGCCAACGCCTTGAGCACGCCGATGTGTGCGACCGCCTTGGTGGCGCCGCCGGACAGCGCCAACCCGATGTGGATCGGCGCGGCGCCGGACTCAGCCGGGCTGCTCGGGGGACGCACTGGATCGGTCATCGCGACCTCGGGGGTTCCGTGCTGGGCGCGGGTGGCGAACGACAGCACGCGGCGGAATGGCGTGGGACTCTCTCCCTCGAGTGTATCGGACGGGGCCGGAAGACAACAACCGCGGGACGCTCCGGCGTGTAGGATGCGCCCGCAGTTGGGAAGATTCGCGCGCCGCCCCCGCGCGGTCAAGGACCGCTTCGACGCTTACAGGCGGACCAGCCGATGCGAGGCCGTCACCCCATTCGCCTCCACGCGGACGAAGTAGACTCCCGGTGCCACTTGCTCGCCGCCCGCGCCACGCCCGGCCCACGTGACGAGGTGGTCGCCCGCGGCGCGGCGTCCCTGTTCGAGCACGGCCACGAGCCGCCCGCTGGCGGCGAAGACGCGTACCGTCACCTGCGCGTCGCGCTGCAAACTGTAGCGCAGCGCCGCGGCGCCACGCGCCGGGTTGGGCCACGGGGCCGCGAACGCCAGGCTGCCGCGTTCCGCGGGGCCGCCGACCCGTCCGGGTGTCCCGTTGCCGGTGGGCAGGACGTCGTTCCAGCGCGCCACGCTGCGTGAGTTCCACACCCCGGCGACGGTGAACGTCCCGCCGATCCACAAATCGCCGCCGAAGGGCGTGACGTTGTTCACCGTGGCGTTGGTGCCGCCGGCGAGCGCGGCGAACGCGGTGCCGGTCCAGCGGCCGATGTTGGCCATCGGCGTGCCGTCGCTGGCCTGCGCGAATCCGCCGCCGAAGACCAGGCTGCCGTTGTACACCGCGAGGTTGTTGACCACCGCGGACACGCCCGGCGTCGCCGGCACACCCAGCGCCGCGTAGGTGGCGCCGTTCCACACGGCGATGTTGTTGACGGTGACGCCGCCGGCGGTCGCGAACGAGCCGGCCAGCGCGAGCTGCCCGTTCCATCCCACCAGCGAGTTCACCGCGCCGCTGCAGCCGCTGCCCATCGCCGCGAAGGTGGTGCCGTTGTAGCTGGCGATGCGGTTCGCCGCGACCCCGTTGATCGTCGTGAACGCGCCGCCGATGTACAGCAGGCCATTGACCGTGGCGAAGCTGCCGACGAACTGGTTGGTGCCGGTGCCCAGCGCGCCCCACGCGGTGCCGTTCCAGGTGGCGAGCCGGTTGCGCGCCACCCCGCCGGCCTGCGTGAACAGCCCGCCGACGTTGAGCACGCCGTTGTACGCCGCGAGCGCGGTGACGTTGTTGTTGGTGCCGTTCGCCGCAGCGGCGCCCAGGCTGGCCCACGTCGTCCCGTTCCACGACGCGACCCGGTTCGCGGTGGTCGCCGTGCCCACCGCGGTGAAGGCGCCGCCGACGTAGAGCACATCGTTGTACACGCCCATGCAGAACACCGTGCCGTTGGTGCCACCGGCCACCGGGCTCCACCCCTCCCCGTTCCACTTGGCGATGTTCGCGCACGCCTTCCCGCCGAGATAGGCGAAGGTGCCGCCCGCGTAGAGATTTCCCTGCCACGCCGCGTAGCAGTAGACGGCGGCTGTCGTGCCGTGCGCGCCGAAGGCGGTGGGGCGCCACGCGGCGCCCTCGAAGTTCGCGAGGTTGTTGAGACTGTCGCCCGCGGCGTTGGTGAAGTAGGCGCCGCCCGCCCACATGCGTCCGCCGTACACCTGCAGCGCGGTCACCGTGCTGTTCGGGCCGCCGGCATCGGACACCCACGCCGCGCCGGTCCAGCGCGCGACGAACGGCATCGCCG
>JBKJUD010000322.1:0-3644 GCA_046590735.1 Candidatus Eiseniibacteriota bacterium
GCCGGCGGGCCAGATGTCGGGGCTGACGGTCTGCAGGTCCGGCACCGGGTAGATCACGAACCCCGCGGACAGCCGGGCGATCTGCTGGTCGAAATTCTGCTCGACGACGTCGTAGCTTCCCGTGGCCAGCCCGCGCACCGAGAGGCCGGCCGTCATCGAATCGGCGCTGATGACTTGCAGGCCGGAGGCGTACCGCTTGGTCGCGCCCTGTTCCACCCAGACGGCGACCGGCTGGTTGAAATTGTGCCCGCGCAGTCCCATGCCGAAGGAGTCGGCCGGCGAGGCGACGGACGGGGTCACTGCGAGAATCTGCGGGCCCACCGTCTGCACCAGCAAGCCGTTGGCGAGCCGCCCCGAGGCGCCCGAGGGATTGAGCAGGACGACATCCCAGGTGCCGTACTCGGCGCCGGTCACGTCGATGGTCGCGGTGGCCGAATCCGCAGAGACACGCGTGACCGCGCTGGCCGAACGGCTGGCGTAGCCGGCCCGCTCGAGCGTGAGCGTGAGGCCCGGCAGCATCCCGTGGCCGCCGATGCCCAGCGACGCGCCGCCGCCGTTGTTCACCGTGGCCGGGGTGACGCGCAGCGCGCGCAGCGGCGTCACCTGGAGCGACAACGTGTCGGTCTGCGCGTATCCGTTGCCGGTCAGCTGCAGGCGCAGGCGGGCGGTGCTGCCGATCGCCGCGCCTCCGCTGACGGTGACCGCGAAGCTGCCGCTGCCCGCGGTGGTCAGCAACACGTCGCCGAAGTACACCGTGCCGGACTGCACGGTGACGGTGGGATCGATCGGCGTGAGCGTGCCGCTGACGCCGCGGGCGGCGGCATTGCCGATGTTTTGCAGCGTCACCGCGAGCGTCACCGCCTCGCCGGGATCCGCATCGCCCGAGTTGTTGCCCGGCGGCGGGTCGCTGACCTTGACCGTCGCGATCTGCACGTTGGCCACCGCGGCCTGCCAACCGATCTGCCCCGGCGTATAGCTGCACAGGGTCAGCACGTTGTTCTTCATCACGCAGCCGAGGGTCGCGGGATTGCACGTTTCGCAGTTTGCGTTGAGCACGCCGCGCGAACACGTCTCGCACGAGCACGCAGGATTGTATTCGTCGCACGCGCCGAAGATGTGGCCGGTCTCGTGCGCCGACACGCGCTGGACGGTGTGCGTGTAGGAGCGGAACAGCGTCTGCAAGTACGGGCCGCCGAGGTAGGCCCAGGCGGACACGCCGTCGGTGTACTGCTCGGGCGCCGGCGGCGGGTTGTAGCCCGTGAAGATGCTGTAGGCCCAGTTGGTGTGGTAGGTGTTGATGAGCGACTGGTCGAAATTGCGCGCGCGGGTCACATCGCTGCCGCTGGAGTAGCCGAGGTGCCCGAGGATCTCGTTGACCCACAGCGACACCTCGCTGGAGGCGTGCAGCACCGGCTCGTAACGGGTCTGGCAGGTGGCGCTCGACGGGCCGTAAACCAGCACCGTGAACGTGACCGATTGGCCGTACGTCATCGCGCTGGACGCCCACCACGACAGCGCCGCCAGCACGCCGCTGACCTCGGCGGAGGAGTCCGCCGGTGACCAGGTGTAGGTGTTGGGATCGGATTGCCCGTTGCTCTCCACCAGGAACAGCGCGGTGGTGACGGTGCCGGTCATCTGGTCGCTGGTGCCGGTAGGCGCCGGGTTGCCGGGGTCGCCGGGGCCACGCGTGACGGCGGGCAGCCGGTCGCCGGGATCGCGGGCGTCGGAGCCGAAGCCGGCCGGGTAGGTGTCAGGCCGGAAGGCGTCCGCGCCGGTGCGCGCGCTGCGCGCGGGCAGCGTGCCGGTGACGGCGGCGCGCCAGAATGCCAGGGCGCCCTCGTCCCGGCCGTCGAAGCGCCGCGTACTGGTCCAGGCCTCCGCGGGCGCGTGGAGCGCGGAGACGCCGCGAGTCTCGCGCAGCGGCGCGAGCGCCGCGGATTCCCACCAGCCCAGGCAGGTGGCGACGCCGGGAAACGCGGCCGGCGGCACCACGACGCCGACCTGCCCGCCCCGCGCGCGGATGTCCTCGACCAGCGGCGCGAGATCGGCCGGGCCGCTCACCCGCGCCTCGAGCGCGCTGTAGTCGTGGCGCCACGCCTCGGGGTCGATCACATGTTCGGACGCGTCCGCGCGCGCCGCGGGCGCGGCTGCGAGCAGAGCACACACGGCGACCAGGACGGCGCGCGTGATCGCGCGGGTGGGGCGGGGTGTCATCGGACGGGACATGGACGCTTACTCCGTGCTGCTGCCGACAACCGCCGCTTCATGCGGTGACGAGACCTCGCCGACGTCTCGCACCGTCGCGGGTCCGCCCGCCACCCGCGCGGCCACCGCGGCCCCTTGCGGCGCGGTGAGCTGGGTGATCTGCTCGACGTTGAGCCGCGCGGTCAGTCGCACCGTCGCGCCGTGCACGCTTACGCCGGTCAGGCAGATCCACGGCGCCAGTTGCTGCACGGAGAGCACCATGCGCCCGGTCTCGTCGTCCCAGCCGATCTCGGGCCGGTTCAAATGTGTGATCACGCGCTTGAGTAACACGTGGCCGAGCCCGCGGCGGAATCGCAGCGCCAAGCCATTCGTCGGCGTGACGTCGATCCGCTCGACGCGCAGCGCCACCGTGCTCGCGATGCGGCCGATGCCGACGCGCGCATGGATGCGCGGCGCGCCGTGCGGGAAACTCACCGTGACGTTCTGCACGAACGGCGGCGCCAGACGCAACGACTGCAATGCGCGGTTGAGATCTTCCTCCTCGAGCAGGATGTCCATCGCTAGCGGACCTCCGGGTCGAGCACGGCGACGGCCAGATGCAAGCCGCGCCCGGGCTCGCAGACGAGGCCGACGCGCACGCCGAGCGACCCTTGCCCGATCAGCGCGCGCACCTCCACGCCACCGGCGACCACCCGCACGCGGGTCGCGTGCACCACCTCGCGCGGGCTCAGCGCCTGCGCCAGTTCTTCCAGCTCGGACTCGTCGATGTAGACGTGCATGCGACTCCTTCCCGGGAGCGGCCCGGCATGGGCCGGGCGGTGATCCTTTACGCTTCGGCGATCGCGGCGCCGCGGTCGCGTGGCGCCGACATGTCCGGCGCGGCGAGACTGCGGCCCGTCATGTGCCCGTGCGGCGGGATGTCCATGAGGGACAGAAGCGTCGGCGCGACATCGGCCAAGCGCCCCGGGCGCAGCGGCAGATCACGGCCCCGCGGCGGGATGACGTGCAACGGCACCGGGTTGCTGGTGTGCGCGGTGTGCGGCTCACCGGTGACCGGGTCGCGCATCAGTTCTGCGTTGCCGTGGTCGGCGGTGAGCAGCAGAGCGGCGCCGGTGTCCTCGATTGCGCGCACCAATTCGCCGACGGCGCGATCGACGGCCTCGATCGCGGCGATGGTCGGCGCCAGCATCCCCGAATGCCCGACCATGTCGGCGTTGGCGAAATTGCACACCACCAGCGCGTAGCGTTCGGCGCGGATCCGGCGGACGACTTCGGCGCCAACCTCCGGCGCGCTCATCTCGGGCTGGAGATCGTAGGTAGCCACGCGCGGCGACGGAATCAGGCAGCGCTCCTCGTGCGGCCACGGCGCCTCCTGGCCGCCCGAGAAGAAGTAGGTGACGTGCGCGTACTTCTCCGTCTCGGCGATGCGCAACTGGGCG
>JBKJUD010000331.1:0-3713 GCA_046590735.1 Candidatus Eiseniibacteriota bacterium
GCGACTTCCGCGAGGCGGTCTCCGAGCTGACCATCGGCTACGGCGTCATCGACCATGCCGAACGCGTCAGCCCGCTCTCGCACGACAAGCTCACCGTCTACAACTCGATCCCCGGCCTGATGGAACACGTCGGCCGCCCGCCGATGCTGGCGATCTCCTTCGACCCGCGCCGCGAGGTGCTCGACGATCTGATCGTCCGTCTGCAGATGAAGGACCCGGTCGTCAGCTTCGCCGACATCTTCCGGCCCAACATCCAGTACGACGTGGTGCGCACGGTGAGCGAGGCCGAGCGCCGCTCGGCGTTCGACCGCTGCCTGCGCAGCATCGCCGGGTCCGGCGTCATCCACACCGGCACGGTGAGCGAGGCGCGCGACCTCGTGGAGCAACTCAACGACGCCGGGTTCAAGGCGATCCTCTGGCAGAACAAGATGAAGAAGGCCGAGCGTCTCGAGGTCGAGGAGGCCTTCCGCAGCGGCGAGGCGCGCGTGCTGGTGAGCGCCGCCGGCTCGCACACGCCCACTGACCGCTTCGACATCCGCTTCGTGCTGCACGCCTCGCTGCCAGGCGCCATCGACACCTACGCCATGGAAGCCGGGCGCCTCGCGCGCGACGGCCGGCCGGGCGTGGCCGTGCTGCTCTACGACGCCGAGGACCAGAAGTCCCAGCGCCTCGCCGCCGCCAGCCACTTCCCCACGCAGGACGAGTTCGAGCGGGTGTACGACGCCATGGAGGAACTCTCGCAGGAAGAGCGCGAGATCCCGGTGAAGGACATCAACGCGCTCTCCGGCGTCAGCTACGCGCGCGCCAAGACCATCGTCGCGGTGCTGAAGAAGGCGGCGTACGTGCGGCAGGCGAAGTCGTCGGCGTCGAAGTTTACGCTGCTGCATGCCAAGAAGACGCACGAGCAGCTCATGGAAGACCTCGCCCCGTACAAGGAGGCCGAGGAGCACGAGCGCGAGCTGCGCCAGACCATCATCCGCTACACGCGTTCGACCCGCTGCCGCGCCGCGCACCTGCGCGAGCACTTCGGCGAGACCGGCGTGGGCGACTGCGGGATGTGCGATGTGTGCGTGGCGCAGGGACTCACCGCGTCCGAGGCACACGCCCCGGGTGCGGTGGCCGCGGCCGGCGACCCCGGCGCGGAGACCGCGACCGCCGTGGCCCAGGCCGCCCGCGTCGCCGATGCGCCGCCCGTCATCCTGGTCGAGGAGGCGCCGGCCGATCTCGCCCGCGTCCACTCGCCCGGCGACGAGCTGCCGCCGGCAGGCGAGCGCATCACGATGCTCTACAAGGCCGGCGACGTCGTCTACCACACGGTCTTCGGCGACGGCGAGGTGATCGAGGTGCGCGACGAGAAGGTCACCGTCGACTTCCCCGGCACCGGCGAGAAGAAGCTCAATCAGAAGCACCTCACCGTGGGCGACCGCAGCCGTTTGCCGAAGAAGGCCGCGAAGGCCAAGCCGGCACGCAAGAAGAAGGTGGCAGCCGCCGTGGTGGAGGAGGCGCCGGACGACGACGACGCGTCGGTGGCCGTGGCCACCGAGGACGCGCCGGAACCGGCCGACACCGACGAGGATGCGCCGCAGGAACTCGGCTTCGACTCGGACACGGAGGGCAGCGAGAACGGCGACGGCACGGAGACGGCCGACGACGAGTAGGCCGCTCTCCCACACCACGACAGCTGCTCCCTCGAACAGGCGAGAAGGCCCCCGCGGCCTTCTCGCTTTCGCATTCCGCCGTCTCTCGAGTCAGATAACGGAACCCCGCTCCGGCACTTCCCCTCTAGGGACTATTCGATGGAGACCGGGCGCCCCCCACGCACGCTCGGCTGCCACTACACGATCGTCAGCAGTGCCGGAAGGAGCAACAGCCATGGAGAACAGCCAGGTTCTCATCCTGCGTTATCTCAATGATGCGCTGGGGGCCGAGAAAGCCCATCAGAAGATGCTCGACGAGGTGATCGAACAGCTCGACGGCTCGCCGGTGCTCGAGTTGCTGCGGCGCGAGACCGACCGCTCGCACCAGCAGGAGGAAGCGCTGGAAGCCTGCATCCGGGCGCGCGGCGAGGAACCTTCGTCGGGCCGCAACATCCTGGGCCGCGCCGCCGAGGTTCTCGCATCGCTGCGCCATGGCGATCTCGGGTGCGAGGCGGCGACGGTGGCGCTCGAGAAGGACTTCGGGGCCGCCAGCCTGAAGATCGGGTTGTATCGCACGCTGGAGTCGTACGCCGCGCTGGCGGGCGACGGCGACGTCGCACGGGTCGCGCAGGAGCACATGGCACAGGAACGTGAGGCGGTGAGCCGCGCGTGGTCGCTGATGCCGCAGGCGGCGTGGGATGCCCTGCGTGTGAGCCGGGAGATGGAGGCAGCCGAGGCGGCAACTCCCAATGGCGTGCCCACCGGCATCCCGGCTGACCTGCCGCGTCCGCGTGACGGAGACGAGGGAGGCGCGCCGTGGATGTCGCGCCTCGATGCGCCGCCGGCGGATCTCGGGCCGCTGAGCGTCGGCCCGCGCGACGGCATCGACGACAGCGATTTCTGGGAACTGCGACCCGAGGAAGCCAGCAACGACGGCGAGGATCGCGTCTGCGACCTGATGACCCCGACGGTCGGCACCATCGGCCCGGAGGCCACGCTGCAGGAGGCCGCGCAGAAGATGCGCGACCTCGACGTGGGCCCGCTGCCGGTCTGCGAAGGCGAGCGCGTGGTCGGGATGATCACCGACCGCGACCTCGCCGTGCGCGCCGTGGCGATGGGGTCCGACCCGCGGACCACGCGGGTGCGCGAGGTGATGACGAGGGAAGTGGTGTGCGCCTCCGAGGGCGATCGCCTGGTCCACGCCGCGGAGCTGATGGAGAAGATGCAGGTCCGGCGCATCCCGGTGGTGGATCGCGACCAGCGCATCCTCGGCATCCTCTCGCTCGGCGACGTGGCGGTGCGCCAGGGCAACGATCACCTCTCGGCGGAGGTGCTGCGCCACGTCTCGGAGCCGGGCACCGGGCACCAGCTCACCGTCTGCTAGATGCCCCAGGCGCGGGAGGCCACGGCGCTCGCCGTCCTCCCGCGTCGCCCTCTGCACGCTCGTCGCCCGCAGCCCGGCGAGAAGCGTCTCGCCGTCGAGGTCGAGGATCATCCGCTCGAGTACGGCGCGTTCGAAGGCATCATCCCTGCCGGCGAATACGGCGGCGGCACCGTGATGCTGTGGGACCGCGGGACGTGGGAGCCCGAGGGCAACGCCGCGCGTGGTCTCGCCAAGGGCCACCTGCGCTTCCACCTCGCAGGCGAGAAGCTGCGCGGCGAGTGGAGCCTGGTGCGCATGCGCGAACGCGGTCACCCTCACCCATCCCGACCGCGTCGTGTATCCGCAGCCCGGCATCACCAAGCAGCAGGTCTTCGACTACGACGACGCAATCGCCGAGCGCCTCCTGCCCTGCATCGCCGGGCGTCCCCTCACGCTGCTGCGCTGTCCCAACGGCGCGGCGGAAAAATGCTTTTACCAGAAGCACGTGACCGGCTCGCTCCCCGCGGCGGTGGGCGGCGTGGACATCGACGAGGGCGACGGCGGCAGCGCGCGCTGCGTCACGATCGAGGATCGCGCCGGGCTGCTGTCGCTGGTGCAGATGGGCGTGCGCGAGGTGCTGGACAGCATCGGCCTGGACAGCTGGATCAAGAGCACCGGCGGCAAGGGCCTGCACGTGGTCGTCCCGCTGCACC
>JBKJUD010000327.1:0-10956 GCA_046590735.1 Candidatus Eiseniibacteriota bacterium
TCAACGTCGGCCCCACCTCGCTGCCGACGACCGGTGCGGCATTCGATGCCTGCTGCAGCGTATCGGCTTCCAGCAGCCGCATCGACCCGATCAGCCAGCAACTCACGCTCAACGTGCAGAAGTCGGCCACCGAGGGCGTGGCGCGGCCCGGACAGCAGGCCACCTATCTGATCTCGGTGGCCAACACCGCCTGTCCGAATCTCTCGCAGGTCGTGGTGCGCGACAACCTCGGCGCCGGCGTGTTGACCTATGTCGCGTCGGAGTTCGATGCGGCGCATGTCGTGTACGACGGCATCGTGACGGGCCAATCGCAGTGGACGATCGCGTCGCTGCCCACCGGCGGCGCGGAACAGATCCGCATCACCACGCGGGTGCCCGCGTCGCTGACCAGTGGCGCCATCACCAACCTCGCCGCGGTCACCAGCGCGCGGCTCGCCAGCGGACTGCCGCTCGCCGCCAGCAGCCTCGACTCCGACAGCGAGTCGCTGCCGATCGCGGTGGACTCCAGCGCGATCTACGTCGACGTGTCGACGATGGTGTCGTCGATCACGCCAGGCACCCAGCAGGTGGTGGAGCTCACCGTCACCAACAACGGCGCCCGCCCGCTGGCCGCGGCGCACGTCGACTTCACGCTGCCGGCCGGCCTCACCTACGTCGCGTCGACGTACGACTCCACCGCGCTGGCCTTCACCGGCGTGGTGACGGCGCCGCAGTGGAGTTTCGCGGACACGCTTGCTCCGGGCGGCGTGCAGCACATTCGACTCGTCCTCGCGGCCGATCCCCACGTCACACTGATCACCGCGCCGGTGGTGATGCAGGTGAGCGCCGCGGCCACCGATCCTGCGGGCCTCGCGGTGACCGACGAGGATCACGAGTCGCTGCCGCTGCAGGCCGGCACGCCGCGGCTCGAGTTGCACAAGATCGCCACCGCGCCGGAAGTGTCGCCGGGCGCCGCGCTCGGCTACGTGCTGACGATCGTGAACACCGGCGACATCGAGCTGGGAAGTGTCACACTCACCGATCCCCTGGTGAGCGGGCTGACCTATCGCTCCAGCGACTTCAACCCGGCGCGCGTGCAGTTCCTCGGCGCGTCGCCGAATCCGTCGTGGCTGCTGACGCAGCCGCTGCTGCCGGGCCAGGCCGAGCAGATCGAGCTGTTCGCCAACGCCTCCGCGAACATCGTCGACTACGGCTTCGCGGTGCCCAGCGCAGACTCGATCACCAACATCGCGTCGGTCACCGGCGCCGATCCCTCTGGCGTTGGCGTGGCGGCAAGCGATGGCATCACGCTGCCTTTCCGGCTCCCCGCGGCGGCGTTGACGCTGGCCAAGACGGCGCTCACCACCACGATCACGCCGGGCGAGGACGTGGCGTACCAGCTCGTGCTCACCAACACCGGCAGCCAGACGCTTTCGAGCGTGGTGGTGACCGAGCCGCCGTTGGCGGGCCTCACCTACACCACGTCCACGTTCGACGCCGCGCTGTTCGTCTTCCACGCCGGCCACGACACGCTGTACTGGGCGCTGGGTGATCCGCTGCTGCCGGGCGGCACCGCGACGATTCGCGTCGACTACCGCGCCAGTGCTGTCGCCGCCGACATCCTCTCGCCGCTCGTCAACGTGGCACGCGCCAGCGGTCTCGACCAGAACGCGCAGCTGGTAGGGGCCAGCGCCACCGCGTCGCTCGGTGTCACCGCGCTGGCCGCGCGGCTGCAGTTCGAGAAACTCGCGCTCGACGCGGCGATCCACCCCGGCGAGCCCACCGCCTTCCTGCTCACCGCGCGCAACGCCGGCAGCCAGATGCTCACCGCGGTCACGGTCACCGAGCCCGATCTGGCGGCGCAGGGCCTGACGTACAGCGCGTGGAGCGGCGATTCGGCCCGCGTGCACTACATGCTCTCCGGCAGCAGCCACGTGTGGACCATCGACACGCTGCGCGCCGGCGAGGAGCAGCCGATCCGCGTGACCTTCGCCACCGCGGCGGACCCCGCCGCGCTCGCCTCGCCGGTCGCCAATACGGCGACCGCCAGCGCGTTCGACCAGGACGGCGCCGCGCTCTCGGCCAGCGCCAGCGCCTCGGTGCCGGTGGTGGTCCCGGGCGCCAGCTTGCGCGCCGACATCACTGCCGCGCAGAGCGCGATCCTGCCGGGCGCGGACATCGTCTACACGATCCACCTCGCCAACAACGGCGAGCAGGCGCTGACCGACGCGCGCGTTGCGCTGGCGCTGCCCGCCGGCGTCACCTATCGCTCGAGCGACTTCGATTCCACCGCTCTCGCCTTCACCGGCACGCCGACCGCGCCGGCGTGGAGCATCGCCGGCGCCTTCGCGTCAGGGGCGGCCGAGGAGTTCCGTGTCGTGCTGCGCGCGGCCGCCGATCCTTCGACGATCGCCAACCTGTCCTACGTCCGCATCGACGCCACCGCACGCACCACCGCCGGCGCAACGATCACCGACAGCGACGGCGAAACGCTGCCGCTGCAGGTGCAGACTGCGTCGCTGCACGTCACCAAGCTCGCCACCCGCGGCGTCGTCGTGCCGGGGGAGACGGTGGACTACACGCTGACCGTGCAGAACGACGGCAACCAGCCGCTCACCGCTGTCGATGTCACCGAGACGGTGCCGGGCGGCCTGCTGTACGTCGGCTCGAACTACGCGGCGGGCGTTACCTTCACCGGCACCACCGCCGCGCCGGTGTGGCGCATCGCTACGCTGCCGCTGGGCGCGCAGCAGGAGATCCGCGTCAGCTTCGTGGCGAACGCCGATCCCGGTGCGATCGCCAACCCGGTCGCCAACACCGTCGCCGTCACCGGGCTCGATCCCGCCAGCCACGCGGTCACCGCGCAGGCCACCGAGTCGCTGCCGGTGCAGGGCCCGGGCGCGGCGGTTTCGCTCGACAAGATCAGCGTCGAGTCCGTGCTGGTGCCCGGAAGTCTCACCACCTACGTGCTGACGCTGGTCAACAGCGGCACGGCGCCACTGGGGCAACTGGCGGTCACCGAGCAGGTCCCGGCCGGCCTCACCTTCGTCAGCAGCGCGTACGACGAGCCGCGCTTCACCTTCACGGCAACGCCGCAGCCGACCTGGACGCTGGCGCCCGGCGACACGCTGCGGCCCACCGAGCTCGAGCAGATCCGGGTCCAGTTCCGCGTCGCGATGGATCCCGACAGCTTGCAGGACCCGACCATCAACGCGGCCAGCGTCACCGGCGTCGCGGTGGGCGGGGGTGCAGTCTTCGCCAGCGACAACGTCTCGCTGTCGGTGCAATTGCCGAACGCGCAGATCACCCTGCACAAGACTGCGCTCACCTCGATCATCGTGCCAGGCCAGCCAATTTCCTATCAGCTGCTGGTGACCAACACCGGCAACCAACTGCTGCGCCGCGTGCTGGTCAGCGAGACGGCGCCGCCGGGGCTGACGTACCAGTCGTCGAACTTCACCGCGCCGCGGGTGCGCTTCAGCGGCACCGCGCTCACCCCGTCATGGTCGGTGGACTCGCTCGCCGTGGGCGGCAGCGAGGAAGTGCGTGTCACCTTCCTCGCCAGCGCCAACCCGGCGCTGCTGCTCAACCCCACCGTCAACACCGCCACCGCCACCGGCGCCGACCTCACCGACCGTGTCGTCTCCGGCACCGCGGGCGAGTCGCTGCCGGTGCAGTCCAGCGGCGCCGCGCTCAGCGTCAACAAGCTGTCGCTGGCCAGCGTGGTGATCCCCGGTCAGGAGGTGCCGTACCTGGTGACCGTCACCAACACCGGCGACCAGACGCTGAGCGGCGTCGCCATCGCCGACCAGGTGCCGGCCGGCATCGCCTATGCATCGTCCGACTGGGATCACGCGCACGTCACCTTCAACGATTCGGCCGAGCGGCCGGTGTGGACGGTGGCGACCCTGCAGCCGGGCGCCAGCGAGTGGATTCGGGTGTCGCTGCGAGCCAGCGCGAGCAGCGCCGACATCGCGCAGCCGGTGGTGAACACCGCCACCGCGACCGGGACCGGCGCGGACGGCCAGCCCGTCACGGCGTCCGACAGCGACGAGTTGCCGCTACAGGCCCCGATGCCCGCGCTCGCCGTCGCGAAGGTCGCGCTGACCGGCGTGCTGGTGCCGGGCGAGCAGGTGAGCTACCTGGTCACCGTCACCAACACCGGCGACGTCAACCTCACCCAGGCCGTCGTCACCGACCAGCCGGGCGCGGGGCTGACCTACGTGTCCTCCAGCTTCAACGCGTCCACCGTGAGCTTCACCGGTTCCACCGCAGCGCCGGCGTGGACCGTTGCCAGCTTGCCCGTCGGGCGCAGCGAGCAGATCCGCGTGTCCTTCGCGACCGCGTCCACCGAGGCGTCGTACACCACGCAGCCGGTGCCCAACACCGCCACCGCGAGCGCCACGTCGCCCGAGGGCCCGGTCATCGCGCCGCCGGTCACCGAGACGCTGCCGCTGCAGGTCAAGCGCGCCGCGCTCGATCTCGAGAAGACGCTCACCGCCGTCGTCGGCCAGCGCCTGTTCTTCGAGCTGGACGTCACCAACAACGGCGACCAGACCCTCAGCAACCTCACGGTGTCCGACCCGCTGCCGCCGCAACTGCTCTACGTCAGCGCCGAGCCGCTGTCGTACGTGAGTTCCGTCACCACGCGCGAGGGGATCACCACCGTGAACTTCGTCCTGTCCGGCACGCTGTCGCCGGGGAGCACGCGCAAGATCACGCTGATCACCGACCTCGCGCCTGGCGTGGCCAATGGCCAGGCGATCGACAACATCGCCAGCGCCAGCGGCACCGACGAAAGCGGGCGGCTGGTCTCCGACAGCGACGATGCGGGCTATCATGTCGCCGCGCCGAATGTCTCGCTGGTCAAGTCGGTCGACCGGACGCAGGCCGCCCCCGGCGACCTGCTCACCTACTCGATCCTGGTGCGCAACACCGGCACCGAGCCGGTGCAGGATTTCGTCCTGACCGATGCCGTGCCGGCACGCACCACCTATGTCGTGAACAGCGCGACCGCCGGGGGCGCTTATCAGGCCACGCCCGCGCCGCTGGTCACATGGACGCTCCCGGTGCTGGCGCGCGGCGCCGTGTGGCAGGTGAGCTTCCAGGCCCGCATCGACGACACCGCGCCGCTGGGCGCGATGCTGGCCAACGCGGCGCTGGCCGCCGGCGCGAACCTGCCGCCCACCCCCAGCGACTCGGCGCGCACCACCGTCGCACGCTCCACGCTGGTGCTCGAGAAGCAGGTGAGCCAGACGACGGCAAACCCGGGCGACACGCTGCTGTACACGGTGCTCTGGCGCAACACGGGCAACGCGCCGGTGTCGCTCACGCTCACCGACGTCGTGCCGGCCGCGACCACCTATCTCGCCGGCAGCGCGAGTGCCCCGGGCGCCTATGACCCTGGCGCGCGCCTGCTGACGTGGGCGCTGGGCCAGGCCGGGCCGTACGCCAGCGGCACGGTGAGCTTCCGCGCGGTGGTGCACTCCGACGCGAACGCGGCGACGCAGATCGACAACACCGCGCGCGCCGACGACGGCACCGCGTCGAATAACGCGCGGACACTGGTCGGCAGCGGCCAGCTCACCATCGAGAAGTTCGTCGACCGCCTGGTGGCTTCGGCCGGGGACACGCTGGTGTACACGTTGCGCTACGCCAACCGCACCCTGCTTGCGCAGACCGGGGTGGTGGTGGAGGACCAGTTGCCCGCCGGGCTGTCGTACGTGACGGGCTCAGCGGCGCCGGCCGCGGGCTTCCGCGCCGAGGGCCGTGCGATGAGCTGGACGCTGCAGACCGTGCTCCCGGGCGCCGGCGGCACACTCACGCTGCGGGCGGCGATCGATCCGCTCGCCGCCAACGGCGCACGCTTCACCAACCTCGCCACCATCCGTGCCGACCGCATCCCGGCCACCTCGTCGAGCCCGGTCACCACGACGCTGATCTATCCCGAGCTGTCGATCGCCAAGACGGCGTCGGCGTCGCTGGCGCAGGTGGGCTCGCGGGTGACGTACACGATCGCGGTGCGCAACGACGGCGACGGCATTGCGCGCGATGCGACGGTCGACGACGCGCCGCCGGCGGGATTTGCCTTCGTCGCGGGCAGCGCCACGTACGACAACGTCGCGATCGCGCCCGTGCCGGGCTCGTCGCTGTCCTTCGCACTCGGCGATCTCACGCCGCATGCGCGCCACGTGTTGGCGTACGCGCTGACCGTCGGCGCGGGCGTCGCCGACGGCACCTACCGCAACGCCGCTTCGCTGCGCGCTACCGTGGACGGCGGTCGGGTGGTCACCGTGGGCCCGGCCTCCGCGCCGGTCACGGTCGGCTCGCCGACGCTGGTGATCACCAAGACCGTGGACCGTGGGCACGCCGAGGTGGGCGACCAGGTGCGCTTTACCGTCACCATCAGCAACCCCTCGCGCACCGACGCGCTCGCCGCGTGGATCGAGGACACGCCGGACGCCGGCTTCCGCTACCTCGCCGGCACGTCGACGCTCGACCGCGCGCCCCTCGCCGACCCCGCCGGCACGCACACGCTGGCCTGGCCGATCGGGACGATATCCGCGGGCGGCCAGGTGACGCTCGCCTACAGCATGCTGGTCGACAACGCGGCGCACGATGGCGTCCAGCGCAACAGCGTGCGCGTGCGCTTCACCGACCTGCTCGGCCACGAGACCGCCACGTTGCCGGCGGTGGCGGAGCTGCAGGTCGTGCAACTGCACCTGCTCGGCTCGGTGTCGGGCCGTGTGTGGGTGGACTGCGACGACAACCACCGCTTCGACCCCGGCGAGCCGGCGCTGCCGCAGGTCGACGTGTACCTCGACGACGGCCGCCACGCGCGCACCAACGCGCAGGGCCTCTACTTCATGGACGGCGTCGACGAGGGCGACCGCCTGCTCACCTTCGACCCGCGCGACTTGCCCGCGGACGCAGTGGTGCTGGGCGACGGCGCGACCTCGCGCTTCCTGCACGTCCCCGAGGGCGGGCGCGTGTGGGTCGACCTGCGCGTGTGCGCGTCGCGGCTCGAAGTCGGCAAGTCGATCCAGTGGCTGCCGCAGCTGCGTCTGGGCAAGACGCTCGCCGAGTTCGCCCCCACCGCCGACGGCCGCCGCGTCGACGCGCAGTTCACGTTGCGGGTCGAGTTGCACGGCTGCAACGCGCTCGAGGGCGTGACCGTGTATGACGTCATGCCGGCCGACGCCGAGATCGTCCGCAGCAGCCCGCGCGCGGAAGTCATCGACCCCGACGAGCTGCAGCGCGCGTGGGGCGACATCGCGCCCACCGGCGGCCTGCGCACCCGCAGCATGGCGCCGCCGTGGCCGCAGGACCTCGGCGACTCGCTGCGCCTGGTGCGCTGGCAACTCCCGGTGCTGGCCAGCGACGAGCCCTTCGAGATTCACTATCGCCTGCGGTTCGACCCGGCGCGGGGCGCGGTGCGCCTGTTCAATCGCGCCTACATCGCCGCGCCGCAGGGGCCGGCGGCGAGCGACGGCAGGCCGGCACGCGACGGCGTGCGCGGCGCGGTGCGCCTCAGCACGCCCGCGGAGGTCGACGCCGGCGCGGTGCGTTACGCGCCGCCGGTGCCGGCGACCTTTCGCCTGACCTCGGCGTTCTTCACCACCGGCCAGGCCGATCTGCGAATCGGCGACCCACTCGGCAATCCCGAGGCGCTGCTGCGCGCGGTGCGCGACACCTTGCTCGCGTACCCCGCAGCGACCGCGTCGATCACCGGCCACACCGACCCGCGCGTGATCCACACGCCGGAGTTCCCGTCGAACTGGGAGCTGTCTCGCGCGCGCGCCGAATCGGTCGCACGCTACCTGGTCGAGCACTTCGGCATCGCGCGGTCGCGCCTCGCGCTCGAGGGCGTCGCCGACACGCGGCCGCGCGCGCCCAACACCTCGCTCGACAGCATGCAGATGAATCGTCGCGTCGAGATCGTCGTCGACACCCAGCGGCCGGCCTCGCTGCTGCTCGATCGCGGCCAGCAGCAAGCAGCGATCGAGTTCACCACCTGCCTCCGTCAGCCGGCGGCGTGGTCCGACGTGGCGCGCGTGCCCGCCGGCGTCGGCGCAGCGCGCATCCGGGTGGCACTGACCAGCGCGTACCGCGACCCGCTTGGCGACCTGGTCGTCACCGACGTGCTGCCGCCGGGCGCGCACTACGCCCCGGGATCCGCGCAATGGGACGATGGGGAAGCGGCGCCCGAGCCGCAGGTCGGCGAGACCGCCGGCGGCGGCGCCACGCTCACCTGGGCGCTCGGCGAGTTGCCGGCAGGCACGCACGCCCTGGGCTACGACGCGCGCTTCGACGCCGCCGATCCGCCGCGCGAGTGGGAGCGTCTGACCGGCGCCGCCACCGCGACCACGACCGGTCGCACCGTGCGCGCGGTACCCCGGCGCGTCACCGTGCAAGCGGGGGAATAGCGCTGCGCCCCGAGACGCGGCGTTTGCGTTCTTGACGCGCGAGCGGTCTCGCGCTCACCCTGAAGGGTTGGCCGGGCGCCGGGAGACGGCGCGCGGGATCTCCAGCCGGAGGTACGTGACGATGCGGGAACTGCCAGTGGCGCCCCATGCACCGACGATGGGCCCCGCGCGCCCCGCCGGCCAGGAGGCGACCCGATGAGTCGCGTGACCTTCACCCTGATCGCCCTCGCCTACCTCCTCACCTACACGCTCAACGCCGTCGTCGCGAAGTTCTTCACCCAGGCCGGCCACATGAATTCCTGGGTGTATCTGGTGAACCAGACCGTGGGCAGCGTGGCGGTCTGCTTCCTCATCGCATTCACCCGCGGCTGGTTCGTGCACCTGCGCCGCGCGCGCGGCGGCGGGCCGCTGGTCTCGAAGCGCGAACTCGGCGTCATCGTGCCGGCCGGCGTGGCGCTGGCGATCATCATCCCGGCCACCACCTTCCTGATCATCCACGGCAAGACGGTGCTCGGCGTACTGCTGATCATGCGCGGCATCGTGATCCTGTCCGGCCGTGTCATCGACGAAGTGCTGCGCCTGCAGGGCCTCAAGGTCAAGCGGGTGACCTGGCAGGAAAACGTCGCGATGGTGCTGGTGGCCGGCGCGCTCGCGATCCAGGTCACCAAGCCGTTCTCCGGCGAGCCGATCTCGCTGGTCGGCGCCGGGCTGACCACCGACGTGCTGCTGGTCCTCACGCTGTACTCGAGCGCGTATGCCCTGCGGCTGTACTGCATGAACCTGTACAAGGCGCGCAAGGGCAGCGCCTACAAGACCGCGGACGCGCAGGGGTGGTTCGCGTGGGAGCAACTCGCGGCCACCACGGCGCTCGCCCTCGGCTATGTATACGCCGTCGGGCACCCGGCCGCGGCGAATGTCTTCGGCGGCGACTACACGCCGGCGCTGTCGCAACTCAATGTCCCCGCGGTAGCGTCGGGATTGTTCTACGGTGTGTCGGCGGTGCTCGCCGTCATCATGCTGATGGTCCCGGCCGAATCCGCCACCTTCGCGGTGGTGGCGAATCGCTCGATGTCGCTGATGGCCGGCATCTTCGCCACCGCCATCGGCCACGCGCTGCTGCACACGCCGGCCGCGGGCCCGCAGGACTGGATGGCGCTGGTGGTGCTGGCACTGGCGATGTACCTGCTGGAATCGGAATCGCGCAGCCGGCGCTGACGCCGGCGCGATCTACCAGTCCCGTCGCTCGAACAGGAAGATCGCGCCCAGCAGGGGCACCACCGCCTCGGCGAGCAGGACGCAGACGCCCAGCGTGATGCCGGTCGCCGTGCCCAAGGTGTGCACGAGCACCGCCGACGTCGGGCCGAACAGCGCGCCGGCGCCCACCGCCAGCGTCACCAGCACGCGCGCGAGATCCACCGGGTTGAGCAGCAGGGCGGGCAGGAGCACCGTCTGGAGGGGAATCCCGTTGAGCAGGGTGGTGGCGCCGAGCACCGCGAGATCGTAGGCCACCACCATCAGCAGCCACAGTCCGAGCGCGCTGGTGAGCGCCCGCAGCCGATCCGGCCACAGCACCGCGAGGAACAGACCGGTCGCGCATCCCAACCAGCCGATCACCAGCGACAAGGCGCAGAGCACCGCGAATCCCCGCACGCCCTCCGCGCCCGCACTCAGCGCCACCACCACGCCGCCCCCACCGAACCCGAGCAACTGCGCCGCGAAGAACGCGCCGCCCAGTCCGAGCATCTTGCCCAGCAGTACCTCCCGTCGCGACACCGGTTGCGCGAGCAACAGCGAGAGTCCGTCGCTGCCCGCCACGCTTCCCACCCCGAGCAGCAGGCCGGCGAGCGGCACCGTGAACAGGACAAGATTGAGTAGCGAGAGGGTCACCCGCGCGAAACTCTGGAAGCCGGCCTCGCGGCTCTGCGCCAGCCCGAAGTACGACAGGCCGAGGACGAACAGCGCGAACAGCGCCGCGAAGGCAAACAGCCAGCGGCTCTCCACCGCGCGCCGGAATTCTTCCTCGGCCAGTACCCACAGGCGTGGTCGGGCGCCCCACTCGCGGTCCGGCGCGGGCGGCGTCTTCATCGGTGTCCCTCCTCCAGATGAGACCCGGTGACCACGAAGCGGCCAACCGGGATCCCGTCCTGCATCCACGCGAAATCCTCACCCGGGCGATCTGCGCGGAAGCGCACGTCCACGGCGCCGTGCGGCGGCACGCGTATCGTGCCGAGGCGGTCCTTGTAGCCGGCGAGTTGCAGCGCGACCACGCGGGATTGCTGGTTGCGCAGCGTCAGCACGACGTCGCAGCCCACCGGCACCTGCGCCTCGCTGACGCCTGCAGCTGTGATCTGCGCGGTGGCCTGCACGCGCGGGGTGGGGCGGGCGTCCGCCTGCGGGCGCCGCGTCGCGTGCGGACCGCGAGACGCGCTCGCGAGCACCGCACCCGCGAGGATCACACCCGCGAGCAGCAGGTAGCGCCGTGCCGCCCTAGGCATGGCTGTCCTCCGCTTCCACCACGCGCAGGAACAGATCCTCCAGCGTGGGCCGCGCG
>JBKJUD010000336.1:0-7437 GCA_046590735.1 Candidatus Eiseniibacteriota bacterium
GCATGAACGGCGCCAGCATCCGCGCGACCGTCACCAGCACCTCGTGCAAGGTGCGGTAGGCGGCGTCCTTGTCGGCGCGCTCGGCGGGCGTGACGGCGGCGCGCCAGAACCGCCGGCGGTTGCGCCGCACGTACCAGTTGCTGACATCGTCGACGACGAAGTCGCTGAGCGCGCGACCGGCGCGGGTGAGGTCGTAGGTTTCCAGCGTCTGGACGACACGCTCGTTGGTCGCGTCGAGGCGCGAAAGGATCCACGCGTCGAGCGCGGCGTTGGTCTCGTCGGCCGGCGCGGCGGCGGCGGCCGCGGGCGACGGTTGGCGCGGGTCGAAGCCATCGATGTTGGCGTACAGCGTGAAGAACGATGCGGTGTTCAGCAGCGTGCCGAGCAGACGGCGGCGGACATCCTTCACACCGTCGGCATCGAAGCGCAGGGGCGTGCCCAGCGGGCTGGTGGTGAGCAGGTACCAGCGCAGCGCGTCGGCGCCTTCCGCGTCGAGCAGCGCGAAGGGGTCGACGGCGTTGCCGCGCGACTTGCTCATCTTCTGCCCGTTCTTGTCGAGCACGAGTTCGTTGGCAATGACGTGGCGGTACGGCGCGCGCTTCCACAGGAACGCCCCGATCGCCAGCAGGCTGTAGAACCAGCCGCGGGTCTGGTCGATGCCCTCGGCGATGAAGTGCGCCGGGAACTCGCGCGTCGTGAGTTCCGGCGTGATGGCCGGGTAGTGCCACTGCGCGTGCGGCATCGAACCGGAGTCGTACCAGGCGTCGATGACCTCCGGGGTGCGCGCCATCGTGCCGCCGCAGCCGGGCGCCGCGCACGGGAGCACGAGGCGGTCGATGAAGGGCTTGTGCGGATCGAAGTCCGCGGGCACCGGCTCGGACGCCAGCGCGTCCCACGCCGGCAGGTCCTCGACGCGCGCGGGCTCGGGCAGCAGGCGGCCGCCGGCGGTGAGTTCCGCGCGGGCGGCGACGCAGCGCATGTCGCCGCACGCCGCGCAGATCCACACCGGCAGCGGCGTGCCCCAGTAGCGGTCGCGCGAGATCGCCCAGTCGACGTTGCCGCGCAGCCACGCGTTGAAGCGCCCCTCGCCCACCTCGTTGGGGTGCCACTCGAGTTCCGCGGCGGCGGCCAGCAGGTCGTCCTTGTAGCGCGTGGTGGCGATGTACCAGGAGTCGCGGGCGTAGTAGATCAGCGGCGAGTCGCACCGCCAGCAGAACGGATAGGTGTGCGTGAACTTCCGCGCGAACAGCAGTCGTCCCGCGGCGCGCAGGTGGTCGATGATGTGGGGGTCGGCGTCCTTGATGAACTGCCCCTGCCACTCGGGGACGTCGGCCGTGAAAAGGCCGCGCGCGTCGATCGGGCGGAAGACGGGCAGGTCGTGCACCTTTGACATTTCGTAGTCGTCGGCGCCGAACGCCGGCGCCATGTGCACGACGCCGGTGCCGTCGTCGAGCGAGACGAAGTCGCCGACGACGATGCGGAAGGCGCGCGGGTCGTCGAGATAGGTGAAAAGCGGCGTGTAGCCCAGCCCGGCGAGGTCGGCGCCGCGCACGGTGCGCAGCACGGTCAGCGGCTCGCCGCCGGATTGCCTCTCGAGGTCGGCGCGCACGAAGTCGAGGCGTGCCTCGGCCACCAGCACGCGGCGCGCGCCACACTGCGCGATCGCGTAGGCCGCGTCCGGGTTGACCGCGCAGGCGACGTTGGAGGGCAGCGTCCACGGCGTCGTCGTCCACACCAACACGTCGACCGTGTCGCCGCCCAGGTGCGCGGGCAGGGTCAGCGGCATGCTGACCACCAGCGAAGGATCCTCGGCATCGGCGTAGCCCTGGGCCACCTCGTGCGAGGACAGCGGGGTGCCGCAGCGCGGGCAACACGGCAGCACCTTGTAGCCGCGATAGATCAGGCCGGCCTGGAAGAACTCGCGCAGGCTCCACCACACGCTGTCGATGTAGCGCGGGTCGAGCGTGATGTACGCGCCATCGAAGTCGACCCAGTAGCCGATGCGCCGCGTCATCGCGCGCCACAGGTCGACGTACTGGAACACCGACTCGCGGCACTTCTCGTTGAACGCGGCGACGCCGTAGCGCTCGATGTCGCTCTTGGACTTGAGACCGAGCGCCTTCTCCACCTCGATCTCGACCTGCAGGCCGTGGGTGTCCCAGCCCGCCTTGCGCTGCACCAGGTGGCCGCGCATGGTCTGGTAGCGGCACACCGCGTCCTTGATGGTGCGTGCGAAGACGTGGTGCACGCCGGGCTTGCCGTTGGCGGTGGGCGGCCCCTCGAAGAACACGAACGGCGGCGCATCGGCGCGCAGGCGCAGGGTTTCGCCGAAAGTGTCCTCGGCGTCCCAGGCGGCGAGGATGCGTTCCTCCAGCGCGCGCAGGTCGACGTCCGCGCCGAGCGCGCGGAAGCCGGGGCGGGTGGGGCTGTCGGTGTGCATCTCGGGCATGACGGGTCTCGGGCGCTAGAGGCGGTCGATGAGGCGCGTCAGCAGGCGCGTCAGCGTGGGTTCGGTCTTGGTGGCGACGGCGATGATCTTCTCGACCGAGGCCGGCTCGAGCGCGTCGGGCCAGCAGCGGTCGGTGACGACGGCGAGCGCGGCGACCCGCATGCCGCCGTGGATCGCCACGATGTTCTCGGGAATCAGCGACATGCCGACGACGTCGGCGCCGATGGCGCGCAGCATGCGATATTCGGCGGCGGTCTCGAGATTCGGCCCGGCGACGGCGACGAACACGCCCTTCTGCAGCTTGATGCGCTCCTCGAGCGCGATCGCCTCGAGCAGCGCGAGCACCTCGCGACTGTACGGCTCGCTCATGTCGGGAAAGCGGGGCCCCAGCGTGTCGTCGTTGGCGCCGATGAGCGGGTTGTCGCCCATCAGGTTGATGTGATCGGTGATCGCGACGATGTCGCCCGGCGCGAACAGCGGATTCATGCCGCCCACCGCGTTGCTCACCAGCAGCGTGTCGACGCCGAGCGCGCGCATGACGCGGATCGGGAAGGTGACCTGCCGCATCGAGTAGCCTTCGTAGTAGTGCATGCGGCCGCGCATCACCACCAGCGGCTTGTCGCCGAGGCGCCCGAACACCAGTTCGCCGGCGTGCCCCTCGACGGTGCTCACCGCGAAGTGCGGGATGTCGCCGTAGGAAATCGTCGCGTCGATCGTGAGTGCGCCGGAGACCTGGCCGAGGCCGGTGCCGAGGATGGCGCCGATGCGCGGCGTGGCCGCGGTGACGCGGCGGATCGCCGCGACCGCTTCGTCGATCTGCGCGCGCAACGGCGACGCGGCGACGGCGGTGTCCGGCGGCAGGGTGCTGCTCATGCGACGAGCCTCCTCGGTTCCAGTAGGCGATCAGTCAGCTTTCAGCTTTCCAGGTGCTCCGAGCGCCGCCACCGCGGCGTCCGGCACCCCGTCGAGCTGCAGGGTCTTGCGGCGCGACGTGGCGCCGCGGATCACCGTCACCTGGCGGGCCGGCACGCCCAGCGCGTCGGCTACCAGCGCACACACCGCGCGGTTGGCGGCGCCGTCCACCGGGGCCGCGTGCACCGCCAGCGCCAGCCGCCCATCCGCCCCGCGCGTCCCGATGCCGGGGCGCCGTGCGCGCGGCTTCACCACCACGTCGAGCAGCGGCGCCACGCGGTGCGCGCTAACCGGCGACCAGCAGGCCGCCGAGGTGCGGCAGCGCGATGTTCCGGAGGAACTCGATCAGCAGCAGCAGGATCATCGGCGAGAGGTCGATCATGCCGAGCGGCGGAATGAGGCCGCGGAAGCGATCGAGCACCGGGTCGGTGATCGAGTGCAGGGCGCGCACGATCGGGTTGTACGGATCCGGGTTGATCCACGACATCAGGATCACCGCGATCAACGCGAATTGGTAGAGCCCGAGCAGTTGACGCAGGATCATGATCACCCATCCCACGGTGTCGTTGGCAAAGCTCATCGCACACTCCTTTGTCCGAAAAGCGCCGTGCCCACCCGCACCATCGTCGACCCCTCCTCCACCGCCCACTCCAGGTCGCCCGACATGCCCATCGAGAGTTCCCGCATGCTCACCCTGGGCAGCCGCGCGGCCTCCAGCCGCTCGCGCAGGCCGCGGACCGCCGCAAAGGCAGCGCGGCTGGCGCGTTCGTCGGGTCCGGCGGCGCCGGGCGCCGGCGTCGGACCCAGGGTCATCAGGCCCTCGATCGCCAGGTGCGGGCAGCGCGGGGCGATCGCCGCGATGTTCTCGAACGCGCGGGCCAGCGCGAAGCCGTGCTTGGCCGTGGCGCCCGTGGCGTTGATCTCGATCAGCACCGGCAATCGCGGCTCCCTCCCCGTCAGCGCGGACTCCAGCGCCTCGGCGAGCCGCACGCTGTCGACCGATTGCACGAACGCGGCGATCTGCGCGGCCGCGCGGACCTTGTTGCGCTGCAGGTGGCCGATCAGGTGCCAGCGGATATCCGGCGGACAGAGCGCCGCCTTCTCCGCGAGCTCCTTGACGCGGTTCTCCCCGAAGTCACGGAGCCCGAGTGCGTAGCCCTCGAGCACCGCATCGGCGGGAAACGTCTTGCTCACCGGCAGCAACCGCACCGCCTCGGCGGGCCGGCCGGCCCGCGCCGCGGCGCGGGCGAGGCGATCCTGGACCGCGGCCAGGCGATCCGCGAATCCGGACGCGCCACGCGCGCCGGCACCCTGCAACGGGGCGCCAGGGCGGGCGGAATCGAGGGTGCCGTCAGCGTCGTCCATGCGAGCCGGGGAGTGTACGCGGGGGTGGGCGCGGCGGCAAGGGCCGCCGGGCAGGCGGACACCGGGAAGCCCTCGGCGGGGAGCGCCGTGACGCCCCGGAACGGTCCGCGGCCGGGGAGGAATCCCCCCGGCCGCGGGTCAGGCGCGCACCTGCATCACCGTGAGAACGCGGCACGCGAGGGATCGCACTTCTGCCTCCGCGTGCCGCTCGCCGTCGGCTACCAGCTGAATGCCAGCCCGCCGCCGCCGAAATTCCCGCCACTCCACCACGTGGCCTTGGCGCCCGCGGGATTGCTCACCGAGGCATACCCGAAATGGTGTCCCACGAACCCCTTCATGCCCAGGTGCTCGGACAACCGCATGAGCGCTGACATCCGGCCCGACAGGCCGATGCGGTTGGCGGTGTTGGATTCGACCGCGGCGGTGCCGTTGTCCCGCTTCGCCTTCGCAGACTTCCACTCGATGCCCGGCCCGACCAGCAGGTGCAGCTTCGGGCTGAGGTGGGCCACGTAGTCGCCGCCGGCGCGCACGTTCACCCCCGAGATTTTCTGCGAGATGTCGGCATCGGCCGAGGAGCTGCTGGTGAGCGTCATCGACGACAGCGTCGTCCCGACGTTCAGGGTGAAGGCGTAGTCTTCCTTCAGCATGTGCGAGAATTCGACCTGGGCGCCAACATCGCTCACCTGCGAGCCGCCGATGTAGTTGCCCGCCACCGCGGATTCGATGTCCGAGACACCATTGGTGAGCTGGAACGCGAGGATCGACATTCCCTTGGTGAGGCCAACTTCGGCCCGCGCGACCGGAGCCGCAGCTGCGCACGCCAGGATCAGCGCCGGGATGGCAATTCGTTTCACTGTGTATTCCTCCATGGAAGACGTGACCACCAGTTTCGGCCGGAGGCTAGGGAAAACCGGATGGGCTGTCAACCTGCGCGAGGCACCCGCGAGGCACCCCGGCGAGGCAATCGGCCGACAGCAGGGAGTCCGTCGGGCGGCTTCGGGTTCCCCGCGACCCGGTCCTCCGTGGCCCTCCCCCCGCTCGCCACGGCCGGGCACGATGGCCGGCGCGCTGTCCACCCGGAGCCCGTTGCATGACCTCGTCCATCGCCCCCGTCACGCTCGAAGGCCGCCACGTGCGGCTCGAACCGATGACCCTCGATCACCTCCCCGGCCTGGTCGCTGCCGGCAGCTTTCCCCGCCTCTGGGACCTCACTACCAGCCGCCACGACACGCCGGACACCATGCGCGCCTACGTCGAGGCGGCGCTGGCCGGGCGCGACGCCGGCACCGCGATCCCCTTCGTCACCCTCGAGCGGGCCGGCGGCACGATCGTCGGCTCGACGCGCTTCGGCAACATCGCCCCCGAACACCGTCGCGCCGAGATCGGGTGGACGTGGCTGACGCCGGCGTGGCAGCGCACGCCGCTCAACACCGAGGCAAAATACTTGATGCTCCGCCACGCCTTCGAGGAGTGGGGCCTGCTGCGCGTCGAGCTGAAGACCGCGGTCGAGAACGCCCAGTCGCGCGCGGCGATGCGGCGCGTGGGCTGCACCGAGGAAGGCACGCTGCGCATGCACATGATTCGCGAGGACGGCGGGCGGCGCGACTCGGTGTACTTCAGCGTCATCGCGCCGGAGTGGCCGGGCGTGAAGGCGCATCTCGAGGCATTGCTGGCGCGCTGACCGCCGGGGTTCGGCGGCGTGGGCGGCGTGCGGCTTGCCGGGGGGCGGCCCCTCTGCGACAATTCCGCCGCCGCGGCAGGACGCCGCGGCGAGTCGCACCAGCGTGGCCCTCCGTGCCTGTCGCCAGGACGCGCGCACTGCACCCCCATCGTCGTTCCGCAGTCCCCAGGAGGCCTGACGTCCCATGCGCCACAGATTCGCAGTTGCCGCGCTCGCGCTCGCCGCGCTGGTCGCGTTCGCCGGATGCAAGAGCAGCACGACCCCCGTGGTGAACGGCCTGCACACCGTCACCATCCAGAACTCCGCCTTCAACCCCGCGTCGCTGACCATCGCGGCCGGCGAGCGCGTCCAGTGGAAGAACCTCGATGCCACGGTGCACACCGCCACCAGTGACAACGGCAACGCGATCAACACCGGCAGCCTGTCGCTGGACGGCACCAGCAACGCGGTGACCTTTACCGGCACCGGCAGCTTCGCCTACCACTGCCAATTCCACGGGACCATGCACGGCACCATCACCGTGCAATGACGCACCCCCCTGCGCGTGCGCGCGGCCTCGGCTCGCCCGTGCGGGTGATGAAGTTCGGTGGCACCTCGGTGGCCGGCGCCGAGCGCATGCGCGCGGTCGCCGGCCTGGTGCACGACACCGCGGCGAGGGAGCGTGTCGTCGTCGTCGCCTCGGCGATGGCCGGGGTGACGGATTCGCTGGCCGCCGGCGTCGGCGCCGCCTCCGCCGGACAGGACGTCGGCACGCTGGAGGCGTTCCTGCGCCGGCACGCCGAGGTGCTCGACGCGTTGCGCGACGACCTCGGCGCGCCGCGCGCGCAGCAGGCCGCGGCGGAGTTGACCGCGCTCGGCGAGGAACTCGAGCGCACCCTGCACGGCGCGCTGCTGTTGCGCACCTGCCCCCCGTCGGCTGAGGCGCGCATCCTGTCGATGGGTGAACGCGCCTCGGGCATCCTGCTCGGCGCGCTGATGGCCACCCGCGAACCGGCGCTCGCGCTTCTCGATCCGCGCATCGTCGTGCGCT
>JBKJUD010000356.1:0-10727 GCA_046590735.1 Candidatus Eiseniibacteriota bacterium
CTGCCCTCCGAGGACACCGGACGCATCACCGCCAGCACCGAAACCATCGAGGGCAGGAAGCCCTTGGGCGCGCTGCGGAACAGCAGCACCGTGGCGACCAGCAGCAGCAGCGACGCCACCATCGTCGCGCGGCGGTGGCGCATCACCGCATCCAGCGTCCGCGCGTAGAAACGCAGCGCGTGCTGGTAGACCGACTCGATCGCCTCGTAGGCGCGGCCATGCCGCGCCGTGTGGCGGGCGTGGAGAAAGCGGCTGCACAGCATCGGCGTAAGCGTCAGGGATACCACGCCGGAGACAAGGATCGCCACGCCGATGGTCACCGCGAACTCGTGGAACAGCCGGCCCAGCAACCCGCCCATGAACAGGACGGGGATGAACACCGCCACCAGCGACAGCGTCATCGAGACGATGGTGAAGCCGATCTCTCGCGAGCCGACCAGCGCCGCCTCGAGCGGCGGGACGCCAGCCTCCATGTGCCGGTGAATGTTCTCGAGCACCACGATGGCGTCGTCGACCACGAACCCCACCGCCAAGGTCAGCGCCATCAGCGAAAGGTTGTCGAGGCTGAACCCGAGCAGACGCATCACCGCGAAGGTGCCCACCAGCGAGAGTGGCAGCGACAAACTGGGGATGATCGTTGCCGGCAGGTTGCGCAGGAACAGGAAGATCACCAGCACCACCAGGCACAGCGTGAGCAGCAGCGTCAGCTGGACGTCGTCGACCGAGTGCTTGATCGATTCGGAGCGATCGTACAGCGTGTGGACCTGTACCGAGGCCGGCAGTTGCGAGCGCAGCGACTCCAGCAGCGAGCGCACGTCCGCCGCCACCGCCACCGTGTTGGTGCCCGGCTGCCGCTGCACCGCGAGCGTGATGCTGCGTTGGCCGCGGTACCAGCTGGCGGTGCGATTGTTCTGTACGTCGTCGCGCACCGTCCCCAAGTCGGAGAGGCGCACCGGTTCGCCGTCGCGCATTGCCACGATGAGGGCGCCGAACTCGGCGGCGTTGCGCAGCTGCCCGTTGGCGATCAGCGTGGCGTTGCGGGTGTCCCCTTGCAGGACGCCGGTGGGCAGGTTGACGTGGGCGGCGCGAATCGCGTCGTCCACCTGCGAGAGCGCGAGGCCGCGCGCCGCGAGCGCGCGCGGGTCGATCTGTACGCGCACCGCGTACTTCTGCGCGCCGTATACCGACACCTGCGCGACCCCGGCCACCATCGACAGGCGCTGGGCCAGCACGTTTTCCGCGTATTCGTCGAGTTCGGCCAGCGGCAGCATCGGCGAGGTGAGCACGAGGTAGAGAATCGGCTGGTCGGCGGGATTGACCTTGCCGTAGGACGGCGGCGTGATACCGGTGGGCAGCGAGCGCTGGGTCTTGGCGATCGCCGCCTGCACGTCCTGCGCGGCGGCGTCGATGTTGCGGGAGAGCGAGAACTGCAGCGTGATGCTGGTCGAGCCGAGCGCGCTCGAGGAGGTCATCGCGTCGATGCCGGCGATGGTCGAGAACTGTTTCTCGAGCGGGGTGGCCACCGCGGAGGCCATCGTCTCGGGACTGGCGCCCGGCAGGCTGGCGCTGACCTGGATGGTGGGGTAGTCGACGTTCGGCAGGTCGCTCACCGGTAACTGCGTGTAGCTGGCGATGCCGAACACCAGCAGGCCGGTCATCAGCAACGTGGTCATGACCGGGCGGCGGATGCAGAGTTCGGGAAGGGTCATGTGGCGTGCTTCCGCGCCTTGGATGCACCGGGCGCGCCGGGCGTGCGCACCACCACCTTGGCGCCCGGCGAGAGCCGGAGCTGTCCATCGGTCACCACGGATTCGCCGGCCCGCACGCCGCTGCCGACGACGGCCAGCGAGTCGACCATGCGCGCCACCTGCACCGGACGCGCGACGACCGTCGAGTCCGGCTGCAGGACGTACACGAATTCGCCGGCCTGTCCGGTCGTCACCGCCACCGACGGCACCACCGTGGCCCCGGCTTCGATGTACAGTTGCAGCCGCACCTCGACGTACTGGCCGGGCAGCAAGGCGCCGTCGGCGTTGGGGAACTCGCCCTTGAGGACGAGCGTCCCGCTGGTGCCGCCGATCGCGTTGTCGACGAACACCAGCCGTCCTTCGCGGGCGCGACTCTCGACGGGCAGCGTGACGTACACGCGCGGCGCGGCGTGGCGGTACTGCTGGATCAACGCCTGTGCTGACGAGGGCACCGTGAAGCGCACGCGGACCGGCGCCACACGATTGATGGTGACCAGCGGTTGGCCCGCGCCGCCCGCAACGTAGTCGCCCTCATGCACGGAGAGGACGCCGGTGCGGCCGGTGATCGGCGCGCGCACCGTCGCGTAATCGCGATCGAGCCGCGCGGCGCGGGCGCCGGCCGAGTCCGCGCGGACCGTGGCCGCCCAGGAGTCCGCAGTCGCCCGCGCCTGTTCGAGATCCGCCGCCGAGCCGAGCGACTGGCGATCGAGCGCTTCGGCGCGCCGCGCCTGCGCGGCGGCGGCGGCGGCCTGGACCCGGTCCTTCGCCCACAACGCCGTCGCTTGGTCGTACGTCGCCTGCAGGGGCCGCGGGTCGAGCTGCAGCAGGACCTGCCCGGCACGCACCGCGTCGCCCTCGCGGAAGGCAATGCGCATCACCGTGCCACTCACGCGTGCGACCACCGCGGCGGTGGCGACCGGCTCCACGAGGCCGGTGGCCGCGAGCGTGAAGGGCACATCGCGTTGCTCGACGCGCGCCACCGTGACCGACACCCGAGGCGCGCGCGGCTTCGGCTTCGCCTGGCAGCCTGTCAGCGCGGCGACGCACGCGAGTGCGGCAAGGACGCGCGGCGGGCGGGATCTCAGCATGGGGATTTTCCTTTCGCGGGTGCGGCGCATTCGATCAGCGGCCGGGCGCCTCGGGCGAGGGCAGGCTGACAAGGATCGCGGTAACGATCAGCACGAGGCCGGCGATCGATATCTCGGCGCGCGCGCTACGCCACAGGTCGCGGGCGGCGCCCTCGCTGCCCAGGCGCGGCGAGTGGCGGCGCCAATTCCATGCGCCCAGGGTCGCGACGAGCGCGACCAGCGCGAGCTTCACCAGCAGCGCGTACCCATACGGTGTCGACCAGAGGTGGCGGAGGCCATGCAGGTTGCGCCAGGCGCTCACCACGCCCATCGCCACCAGCACCGGCACCACGGTCAGCGCCAGCGGCGAGAAGGCGCGCACCAGCGCCGCACACGCCGCCCCGCGCCGTTCGGACGACAATCCGCTGCGCAGGACGGCGGGCAGGGCGAGCACGGTGAGGCAGACCAACGTCCCGATCCACAGGCCGCCGGCCAGCATGTGCACCGGGTTGACCAGCCGCAGCCACTTGCCCGTGACCCCCGCGCTGAAGGGACCGACGAGCACGCCGAGCGCGGCCATCTGCCAGCCCGGCTTGCTGTGCCGGATCGCGGCGGCGAGGCCAAAAGCCGCCAGCGCCGCGCAGATCAGTTGGACCTGCACGCCGGGCATCGAGGCGAGAAACGCGGACATCCCCACGTGTCGCTCCGCCGCGGCGCCCGGCAACTCGGCGAGGTGGAAGCCGAAGGTCGCCCACGCGCCGAGCGCGCCAAGCACCGCAACGCGTCCGACGATCTGGCGGGCGAGCGCGTGTTCCTCCGGCGAGGCTCCTAGCGAGGTGAATGGCCGCAGGACGACGAATCGCATTCCGATCGCCCCCGCAGCGAAAAAGGACGCGAGGAACTCTGCCAATTCGGCCAGGGCATCGGTCCACGCGAACAGCGGCTCGGACGGCGTCATCGAACGTGTCTCCGGTCGGATAGGGCGGCAGGTCACCGCGGGCGCCAAGCCGGGCAATGATAGCGGTCCACCCCGCCGGGACGATATGGCACTCTTTGCGCATCGGCCCGGCCTGTGCCTGCATCCCTTGTGAGGGAGGCCGGCAGAGCTGATTCCGACCGGCCCCACGAACGGGCCCCGAGGGAGTGGCCGTACTCATTGACCCTGGCAGGAGATTGTCCGATGTACGCGATTGCAGGTGTGAACGGGAACACGGGGTCGGTCGTCGCGGCCGAGTTGCTGGCCCGCGGCGAGGGGGTGCGGGTGATCGTCCGGGATGCTGCGACGGGGGCTGCGTGGGCACACAAGGGCGTCGAAGTGGCGGTGGCCGACCTCTCAGACGCCGCGGCGCTCGCCGCGGCCTTCGCAGGCGCGGACGGGGCTTACGTATTGCTGCCGCCCCAATATCAGGCGGAGGACCTCCGGGCCGTGCAGGCGCAGATGCGCGATGCCGTGGTGCAGGCCACCGTGCAGAGCCATCTGCCGCACGTGGTGCTGCTGTCGTCGGTGGGCGCGCAGCACGCGGCCGGCACTGGCCCGATCCGCTCGCTGCATGACGCGGAACAGGCGTTCCGGGCTGCGGGGAGCAATGCGACGTTCGTGCGCGCCGCCTACTTCATGGAGAACTGGGCACCGGTGCTGCCCGAGGCGGCGAGTTCCGGCAAGCTGATGACCTTCTTGGAGGCCGGCAAGCCCGTCGATATGGTGGCCACGCGCGACATCGGCCGCGTCGCCGCACAGGCCCTCGTCGACCCGGTGAAGGGGGTGCGCGTGATCGAACTGTCCGGCCCCGCGCCATATACGCCGGAGGAGGTGGCGGCAGAACTCGCCGGTGTCCTCGGCCGCCCGGTCAGCGCCGTCGTCGGTCCCCTCGAGTACGCCGTCCCGACGCTTACGCAGATGGGATTCACCGCTGGCACCGCGGAGTTATTCCGCGAAATGCTGGCCGGCATCAACAGCGGCCATGTGGCGTTCGAGGGTGGCAGCGCGGTCCGCCAGCACGGCACGCTGACGCCGGGTGAGGTGTTCCGCACCGTGCTGGCCGCGACCGCAGCGTGAGCGCCCCCCGGAACCAGACCGGCCCCGCCCCGGCGTCCCGCATGCCGGTGCTCTTCGTGGCCCACGGGTCGCCCTATCTGCTTGACAACGCGCCGTGGATGGCGGAGCTGTCGGCGTGGGCGGCGCTCCTGCCGCAGCCGCGCGCGATCCTCATGGTATCCGCGCATTGGGAGCAGCGGCCACTGACGCTCGGGGCGACGGAGCGCGTGTCGCTGGTCTACGACTTCTACGACTTTCCCCATCGCTATTACGAGGTCACGTACCCCGCGCCCGGCGCCGCCGCGCTCGCCGCGCGCGTGGTGGACCTGCTCTCGCCGACACAGCCGCTCGCCTTTGCGCCGCGTCGCGGCCTCGACCACGGCGCCTACATCCCGTTGATCCCGATGTATCCTGACGCCGATATCCCTGTGCTGCAGATTTCGCTGCCGTCCTTGGATCCGCAGGCACTGCTGGCGGTGGGGGAGAAGCTGGCGCCGCTGCGCGACGAAGGGGTGCTGATCATCGGCAGCGGCTTTCTCTCGCACAACCTGCGCGTGCTCGACCCGCGGCCCGCCGCGCGCACGCCGGCGTGGGCGATCGAGTTCGACGCGTGGACCGAGGATGTGCTGGCGCGCCAGGACATCGATGCGCTCCTCGACTATCGCGCGCGCGCGCCGGCGCTGCACCTCGCGCTCCCGACGCATGAACACTTCGCGCCGGTGTTGGTGGCGCAGGGCGCCGCGCGGGCGGCCGCGGGGCCGGTGAGGTTTCCGATCGTCGGCTACGAGGCCGCCGTGCTCACCAAGCGCTCCGTGCAGTACGGCTAGGCGCCGGCGGCCAGGGACGCCGCGTCGCGTGCGAACATCGCGGCCAGCGGCCGGCGCGCGCGATGCCACAGCCACGCGACCTGGGCGCCGTTCCCCACCACGATCGCCGTCACCCCCACCCACAATCCCGGGATGCGGCCCCACAGCATCCCGGCGCCCAGCACCAGCACGATGGTCGCCAGGTACACCACCACCGACTCGGTGATGCCGCGCGTGCGCCGACTGTGCAGGATGGCGCCCTGATACCAGCTTTGCAGCACGCTGATCGCCGGCGCCAGCACCGACACCGCAAGCGCCGTGCGCGCGAGCAGGACGAGATTGGGCGGCAGCGCACTGATCTGCACGAACCACACGTTGCCCAGCGGCGTGATGACCATCGCCAGCAAGACTCCCGTGGTGATCGCCGCCAGCGTGTAGGTGAACCGGCGCAGCGCGCGCGTGGCATGCGGCCGCTCCAGCAGCGCCACCACCACCTCGTTGAACGCGAACCCGGCGCTGCGCAGCGTGAAGGTGAGCCCATTGACGACGGGCCAGGCAGCGAGCGATTCGAGCGTCTGCGGCATGCGCCCCATCGCCGCACTGGCCAGCGGCATTGCGAAGAATCCGATCAGCGGCGTCGCCGCGAGCGGCGCGTAGAAGCGCCCGAAGCCGCGCCATGTCAGCCGCTCGCCCACCGGCGCCGGCCGGAGCTGCTGGTGGAGGACCGGTTGCACGAGCCACGCGGACACCAGCGCCTCGCTCACCACGCCCGCCGCCACCGCCGCCGTACCCACCACGATGCCCGGATAGCGTTGCAGCCACATGCCCAGGCCGAGCACCACCAGGTTGGCGGCGAGCCGCGCCGTCGTCCCGACGCTCACCGCCCACGAGCGCCCGAAGCGGATCATCACGCCCTGTTGCACGCGGCGGTAGGCAATCGCCATCGTCCACGGCGTCATGATCTGCAGGCCGCGATGCGCCGGCTCGAGAATCTCCGGCGGCGCGTGCATCAACCGCGCGACGATGACATAGTAGAGCGGCGTGAACGCCACCGCGAGGTGCAGCACCGTCAGCGCGCCGGCGGCGATGTACATGAACCGCCGCACGAAACAGTAGGACGGCCAGTCCTTCGACAGCGCCGTCGAGGCCGCCAGCAGCATGATGATCGGCGCCTCGATGATCAGCGCGAGCGGGAACACCACGCCGCCGTACGCCGCCAGGCTCACCGTCGAGTGCGGCAGTCGCGCCATCACCGCGCTCACCGCCGGCAGCTCGAGTCCCATGAGCAGCCAGCTCGCGGCCAGCGGCCACCACGCATCCATGACGGTGCGGCGGGTGACGGCGGACGGGGGCGCGGGGGTCGACATGGGGAGGGAGGGTACAGGATCGCCGTGCCCCTGACGGCCCGGGATTCGCACGTTGGACCACCGGCCGCAGCTCGTGCATCGCGGGGGCGCGACCCTGCATCTGATCGCATTCAGGGCGATTCGCGCCCTACGTCGCAGGAACTTGCCCGGAGGCCGCGATGGACTGGCGCTCATGCCTCTGTCACGTTGCGGGAACAGGGCGGAAAATCGACAAGTCGCCCTTTGCCGGGACTACGCACCGCCCCGGGAATTGGGTACGCTCCCAGCTCTCTGTCGGTACCCGCTGCCGAACTGCGGCCGGGGGCCGATCGGGACAGAACCCCGCCCCCTTCAAGGAAGCCCTCGTCATGTCGAAAGTCGAACTCGCGATCGTCACGTGCGCGGGCCTCGCGCTGCTGGTCCTGCCGTTGATCGGCCCCGCCCGCGCGCACGCGGCGGCACGCAATGCCGCCGCGCCCGCCCGCCCCGCCATGCTGGCGCCGTGGACCGGCCCCTACGGGGGCGCGCCGGACTGGGCGAGCGTCCAGCCCGCGCAGTTCGTCGACGCCTACACGGCCGCGCTCGACGAACAGCGCGCCGAGGTCCGCGCCATCACCGCGAACCGCGCGCCGGCGACCTTCGACAACACCATCGCCGCGCTCGAACGCAGCGGCCGCACCCGCGCGCGTCTCGACGCGCTCTACAATGTGCATTCCTCGACGCTGAACCTGGGCGACATGCCGAACATCCAGCGCACCCTCGCGCCGATGCTCGCCGCCTTCGAGGACGAGATCACGCAGGACAGCGCGCTGTTCGCCCGCATCGCCGCGGTGTACAAGACGCGCGAGACGTCGGGTCTCACGCCGGTGCAGCAGCGTCTGGTATGGATCGACTACACGCGCTTTGTGCGCTCGGGCGCCAGCCTCGATGCCGCCGCCAAGGGCCAGCTCGGCGCAATCAACCAGCGCCTCGCGACGCTGTACACGCAGTTCAGCCAGAACATCCTCACCGACGAGACCACGCGCTTCACCGTTCTCGAGCGTGCGAGCCAGCTCGCGGGTCTGCCCGAGGATGTGCGCGCCGCCGCCGCCCGTGCGGCCACCGCGCGCGGCCTCGAGGGCAAGTGGGTGATCGCCAACACGCGATCCTCGGTCGACCCGTTCTTGACCTACGCCGACGACCGTGCGCTGCGCCAGGCGGTGTGGACCACCTTCGTCAACCGCGGCGACAACGCCGACTCCACCGACAACAACGCCATCATCACCGAGATCCTCCAACTGCGCTTCCAGCGCGCCCAGCTTCTCGGCTACGCAAGCCACGCGCACTGGCGGCTCGAGCCGCAGATGGCCCAGACGCCGGAGCACGCGATGGACCTGATGCTGGCGGTGTGGACGCCGGCGGTCGCGCAGGTGCACCAGGACGTCGCCGAGATGCAGGCGATCGCCACGGGCGACGGCGGCGGCGTGACCATCGAGCCGTGGGACTACCGCTACTATGCCGAGAAGCTGCGCAAGCAGACGTACGATCTCGACTTCAACGAGGTGAAGCCGTACCTCCAACTCGACAAGCTGCGCGAGGGCATGTTCTGGGCGGCCGGCCAGCTGTACGGCCTGCACTTCACGCCGCGGCCCGAGGTCGCCACCGCGCATCCCGACATCCACGTGTGGGAAGTGACCAACGACGCCGGCGCCCATGTCGGCCTGTGGTTCTTCGATCCCTACGCGCGGGCCGGCAAGCGTTCCGGCGCCTGGATGAACGGCTACCGCGAGCAGCAGAAGTTCGACGGCGTGATCACGCCGATCGTCTCGAACAACTCCAACTTCGTGAAGGGCGCCGACGGCGCGCCGACGCTGATCTCCTGGGACGACGCCGAGACCCTTTTCCACGAATTCGGGCACGCCCTGCACGGGCTGCTCTCCGACGTGGACTATCCGACGTTGTCCGGCACCGCCGTGGCGCGCGACTTCGTCGAGTTCCCCTCGCAGATCAACGAACACTGGCTGGCGACGCCGGAGGTCCTCCACCGCTTCGCCGTGCATTACGAGACCGGCCAGCCGATGCCGGAGGCGCTGCTCGACAAGATCCGGCGCGCCCGCACCTTCAACGAGGGCTTCAAGACCGTCGAGTACCTCTCGGCGGCGATCCTCGACATGAAGCTGCACCTGGCCGGCGTTGGCCTCATCGATCCCGACGCGTTCGAGCGTGCTGAACTGGTCACGCTCGGCATGCCGCACGAGATCGTCATGCGCCATCGCACACCGCAATTCGGCCACGTCTTCGCCGGCGACAGCTATTCCGCCGGCTACTACTCGTACCTCTGGGCCGACGCGCTGACCGCCGACGCGTGGGAAGCGTTCGGGGAAGGGAAGGGTCCGTGGGATCCGGTCGTGGCGACGCGCTTCAAGGACACCATCCTGTCGAAGGGGAACACGACCGACCAGGGCGAGCAGTTCCGCGCCTTCCGCGGGCGCGACGTGCGCACGGAGGCGCTGATGCGCAAGCGGGGACTGACGGCGGAGGCGACGAACTAGGGCGCGTCGCGGGATTGTTGCAACCGGCGTACCGCGCACGCCGGTCCAGTCTTTCGGCAGACGTGAGAACCGGGAGACGGATGGAATGCGGACGAAGCGGCGGAACGTGAAGCGAGCAGCGGCGGTCGTGGGAGCCCTCGCGGTGGTGGCAGTGATGGCGGGCCCGGTGCGCGAAATCGTGTATTCGCAGCGGGCCGACTACGGGTGGCGCCCGCGGGTTGCCGCCCGGGCGTGGGTGACGACGCATCCGCGGGTCATGATCGACGAGGGACACTTCAACGCGTCGACCGCCGGGTTCGCCGGGCGCTACTGGCCCTTCGCACAACTGCTGCGCGCGGATGGCTACGCCGTGGAGCGTTCGCACGAGCCGTTCACGTCGGCCCTGCTGGCGCGGGCGCAGGTACTCGTCATCGCCAACGCGTCCGGGCAATCCAACCCGCAGGTGTTCGGCGTGAATCTTCCCGGTCGCCGCGCCGGCGAGCGCGGCGACCCCGCCTTCACCACCGCGGAGATAGCCGCGCTCACCGCGTGGGTCCAGAGCGGCGGCGCCCTGCTGCTGATTGCGGACCATGCACCGTTCGGCCATGCGGCCGCGGCGCTGGGGACGGCGTTCGGGGTGACCATGCACGAGGGCTTCACCGAGGTGCCCGGCGAGCTGTCCGACCCGCTGCTGTTCTCGGTGGCGAATCAGCGCCTGGGCGATCACCCGATTCTCCGCGGCGACGGGGTTGCCCGCCCGCCGGTGACGCGCGTGATGACCTACACCGGGCAGTCGCTCGACGGGCCGCCCGGCAGCACGATCCTCCTGCGCCTGCCGCCCTCGGCGCGGGAGTCGGTGCAGCAGGGCCCCGCATGGATCGAACAGACGGCCGGCACGGCGCAAGCCGTGGCTTTCGCGTATGGCCGCGGGCGCGTGGTGGTGCTCGGGGAGGCCGCGATGCTCACCGCGCAGGTCAGCCGCCGCGTGCGCTTCGGCATGAACGCGGTGGGCAACGACAATCAGGAGTTCGCACGGGGCGTGGTGCGCTGGCTCGCGGAAGCCGGGCCGGGAGGATGATTCCGGCATTGCGACCACGGGCGAGGGCATCCTTCCGTCCGCCACCAGAGTCGAAGGATCTGTGCATGGAACCCCGCGCCCCGCGGCCGACTCCATCAAGCCCCCGCCTGCGCCCCGCAGCACACCCTGGAGGTTCT
>JBKJUD010000369.1:0-2829 GCA_046590735.1 Candidatus Eiseniibacteriota bacterium
TCTCGCCGCACGATCCCAGCGTCCTGTGGCTCGGGGCAAACCGGCTGTTCAAGCTCACCGCGCGCGGCGACAACTGGGAACTCGTCAGCCCCGATCTCACCACCCGCGACCCGGCGAAGATGCTGGCGACGGGTTCGGGCGCGGAGACGCACTGCACGATCGTCTCGGTGGCGGAGTCGCCGGCGAAGGCGGGCGTGCTGTGGTGCGGGACCGATGACGGCAAGGTGTGGACCTCGCCGGATGGCGGCGCGCACTGGACCGACTGCACCGCGAACATCAAGGGCGCGCCGGCGGGTCTCTACGTGAGCAGCATCGAGGCGGGGCATCGCGACGCGGGCGTCGCCTACCTCACGCTCGACGGCCATCGCTCCGACATCGTCGCGCCGTACCTCTTCGCGACGCGGGACGGCGGCCGCACGTGGCGCTCTCTGTCGGCGGGGCTGCCGGAGTCGACGGTGTGCAAGCGGGTGCGCGAAGGACTGACCAATCCCGACCTGCTGTTCTGCGGCACCGAGCATCACCTCTACCTGTCGCTCGATGCCGGCGCGCACTGGATGGCGATGAGCGATGGATTGCCGACGGTGGCGGTCGACGACATCGCGATCCATCCGCGCGAGCACGACCTGGTCATCGGCACGCACGGCCGGTCGGTCTACGTGCTCGACGACATCACGCCCTTCGAGCAGTGGTCGGCGCGCGTGCTGAGCGACTCGGTGACGTTCTTCGCGCCGCGACCGGCCACCGAATATTACACGCGCAGCATCGGCGGCATCTGGGGCGCGCGGATGTGGACGGCGAAGAACCCGCCCTTCGGCGCCTACTTCGACTACTTCGTCACCGAGGAACTCGAGGACGGTGTGAGCATCGCGGTGGCCGACACGAGCGGCGCCAAGCTCAAGACGCTCACCGGCGATGGACGGCCGGGGCTGCACCGGGTCGTCTGGGATTTCTCGATGGGGGAGCCCTGGGCGCGTGTCGACCGGCCGCAGTGGGCGGGCCAGGCGGCGTACCCGAAGCCCGGGCCGTACACCGTCACGCTGACCTACGGCGCCAAGCGCAAGCCGCTCAAGCAGACGCTGCAGGTGCGCGAGGTGCCCGGGACGGCGGACCCGCAGTAGCGCGTGTGATGCGCGACGCGGATACGGGCGCGGGCGATGCGGCGCATGCCGCACGTCCGTCGATGCGGCAGGAGGCCGGGGGCGGCGAACGCCGTGTCCCGGCCTTCGCATTGCGTGGCGCGACCGTGCGCTTCGGCGCGGTGACGGCGTTGCGTGATGTCGATCTCACGGTGGCCGCGCAGCGGACGACAGTGCTGCTGGGGCCGAGCGGCTGCGGCAAGTCGACCGTGCTGCGCGTGTGCGCCGGCGTGGTGCCGGTGGCGGCCGGCGACGTGCTGGTGGAGGGCGCCCCGCTCGCCGGCGCGGATCTGCGCGCGGTGCGGCGGCGCTTGGGGTTCGTGGTGCAGGACAGCGGGCTGTTCCCGCATCTCACCGCCCGGCGCAACGCGACGCTGCCCGCGGAGATCGCGGGGTGGGATGCGCCACGAATCGCCACGCGCGTCGGCGAACTGGCCGCGCTCGTGCGCCTGGAAGAGTCGATGCTGGCGCGCTATCCCGCGCAGCTTTCCGGCGGCCAGCGACAGCGCGTGAGCCTGATGCGCGCGTTGATGCTGGGCCCGGACGCGCTGCTGCTCGACGAACCACTGGGTGCACTCGATCCCCTGAGCCGGAGCGCCCTGCAGGACGACCTGCGCGCGCTGGTGCGCACACTGCAGGTCACCGTGGTGCTGGTCACCCACGACCTCGCCGAGGCCGCGTGGTTCGCCGACGACGTGGTGCTGATGCGCGAGGGCGTCATCGCACAGCAGGGCAGCTTCGCCGACATCGCCGAACGGCCGGCGTCGCCGTTCGCGCGGCAATTCGTCGAGGCGCAGCGGCGCCTGCACGCCACCGCGCCGGGCGGCGACGCGTGAACGCGCTACGGCGGCCTGCGACAGCGGTGATCCTCGCATGGCTCGCATGCGCCGGGTCGGCGTGGGCGAGCGCGACGCCGGTGCCGGTGGGATCGAAAGCCTTCACCGAGGGCGTGATCCTCGGCGAGATCGCCACGCAGACGCTGCAGCGCGCCGGCCTGCCGGCCATGCACCGCGCGCAGTTGGGCGGGACGCAGATTCTCTGGCGCGCCCTGACCCGCGGCGAAATTGCGGTCTACGCGGAGTACACGGGCACACTGCGCGAGGAAATCTTTGCTGCCGACAAGCCGGCCGGCCTCGACGGACTGCGCGTCGCCTTGGCGCGCCACGACATCCTGATGACCGCGCCCCTGGGCTTCGATGACACCTACGCGATCGGGATGCGTGCGGCGCTGGCCGACAGCCTGGGGATCCGCACGCTCAGCGACCTCGCACGGCATCCGGCCCTGCGCTGCGGCTTCAGCAACGAATTTCTCGATCGCGAGGATGGCTGGCCGGGCCTGCGCGCCGCGTACGCGCTGCCGCAGCGCCTTGTGCGCGGACTCGATCACGAACTGGCGTACCGCGGCCTGCGGGCGCGCGCCGTCGACGTCACCGACCTCTACTCCACGGATGCGGAAATCCGCCAGTACGGCCTGCGCGTGCTCGAGGACGACCGCCACTACTTCCCGCAGTACCAGGCGGTGTTCCTGTACCGCCGCTCGCTCGACCCGCGCGGCATCCGCGCGCTCGAGGCGCTGGCCGGCGCGGTCGACGTGGAAACCATGCGGGCGATGAACGCGCGCGCCAAGCTCGATCACGTGCCGGAGGCCACGCTGGCGGCGAATTTCCTGCGCCGCGCCGGCGACGCGTCGGCA
>JBKJUD010000404.1:0-13324 GCA_046590735.1 Candidatus Eiseniibacteriota bacterium
GCAGCGCGGGGCCGGGATCGCGCGGCCGAGACACGGCGGGGATCGGGCCTGGGACGCGGGCCTCTTCGGCCCAGGCGGGCCCGGCAGGGGCGGAGGCGTGGGCGAGGAGGATCGCGACGAACAGCGTCCAGACGGGACGGCGGATGAGGACGCCCGCGCGACGCGGGGGTCGAAGTTCGGAGTGGACGCGCATGCGTGTGTGTATCGGCACCACACGCGCGCGCGTTCAGCGATCACTGTGCGCGGCGCGCACACCCGGGGCTCGCCGCGGGGCACCTTGACCGTGTGCGACGCGCGGGGCGCGCGGGGCGCGGGAAGCTTCGTGCCGGGCCGCGAAGGGTCGTTCCCGCCAGGCGGGCATCGAAACCCCCCGCGCGCCCCGGAACCGGTGCTTTTTGCCGGTCCGAAGGCAGACAGCACGGTGCAGGTTGCCCGCCCGGCCCGGAGCGGACGCGCGACGCCCAACCGGCTCCCTGCCCTCGAGGCACGACAGGGAAATATGGCGCACCGCCCCTAATTGCCCACCTCGCATGCACTCAGGCGGGAACAGTGGCGGCCGGACGAGGGTCGATTGTGCTGCCGCCCGGCCTCGACGCATCGACGCCGGGGGGCGCGTGAATCCGTGGCACGCAGGGTGCGCGTAGTCCAGGCACGGCTCGCGTGAGCGGACCGGATTCAGCGCTAGCAGCAGGCACCGCACCAGCTTGATCAGGGACAGCGTCAACTCTTCCCTACTATGACCGCGACATGGTGGATAGCCAGCCGAGCCACTTCCCGTTGCTCGGGAACTGTATACCTACCAGACGGCATGCCTCTGGCCTAGATGTGGGGAGCATCGTAAGAGCCGCCTCGGTCTCCCGGGGCGGCTCTTGCATTTGTGGCGGGCAGGTCCGCCCGCCGATCCCCGTCCCCCGGCGCGGGGTCGAGCGGCTATACTCGCCGCCCTATGACTCCACCCCCGCGTGAGCCCCAGAGCCCGGCGCCGGCGCCGCATCCCGGTTTCGTCCCGCCCGCCCCGCGCATCCGGCGTGACGAGGAATTGCGCCAGCAGCTCTGGCGTCTCGACAAGGCGCCGTACCCTTCCTACCGCGACATCGCCGGCCAGTACCACGTCGCCGGTATGGTGCTCTGCATCGACCGCGTGCAGCCCGACCCCTTCGCGCCGCCCACCGAGATCCGCCTGTTGATGCCGGCCGTGGTCACCGCGCTGCCGCTGGAGACCCACGGCACCGAGCTGCGCCGGGTCACGCTCGCCGATTTCCTGCTCCGCGAATTCGCCCATCAGCTCGACCTGTGGCGCGGTAAGCGCGGCAGCGGCCACACCGGCGACCTCATCTGCGACGTGCCCGGCCAGGAAGTGCTCGCGCGCACCAGCCTCACCGTGCGCGACGGCGCCATCGAGTTGCGGCTGTGGGCCGACCTTCCCTCGCGCAGCCGCCAGGTCCGCGGCCGCGACGCGCAGGAAATGCTGCTCGACGACCTGCCGCGCCTCGCCGAGCGCGCGCTCACCTATCCGCGCCTCGAGCGCGCGACGCTGCAGCGCCACCAGCGCACCGTCGAGAACGCGGAGTGCATCCGCGGGCAGTTGCGCGAGCGCGGACTGGTCGCCTTCGTCGCCAACGGCGCGGTGCTGCCGCGGCGCAGCGGCGTGGACCCGCGGCCGCTCCGCGGCGCCGGTCTGGTACCGTTCCGTTCGCCGGAGTCGATGCGCGTGTCGATGAAGCTCGCCGATGGCGGCGAGGTGGCGGGCATGGGCGTCCCGCGCGGCGTGACGCTGATCGTCGGCGGCGGCTTCCATGGCAAGTCAACGCTGCTCTCCGCACTCGAACTGGGCGTGTACAACCACTTGGCCACCGACGGCCGCGAGTTGGTCGTCACCGATGGCGACGCCGTGAAGGTGCGCGCCGAGGACGGCCGCAGCGTCGCCGGCGTCGACATCTCCGCCTTCATCGGCGCGCTGCCCGATGGCACCGACACCACCGCCTTCACCACGGCCAACGCCAGCGGGTCAACCTCGCAGGCCGCCGCGATCAGCGAGGCGCTGGAAGCCGGCGCCACCGCGCTGCTGCTCGACGAGGACACCTGCGCCACCAACTTCATGCTGCGCGACCGCCGCATGCAGGAACTCGTGCCGCGGGACAGCGAGCCGATCACGCCGTATCTGGACCGCGTGCGCCAGTTGTACAGCGAGCGCGGCGTGTCGTCGGTCATCGTGATGGGCGGCAGCGGGGACTATCTCGACGCCGCGGATGCGGTGATCGCGATGCAGGCGTATGTGCCGCAGGACGTGACCACCGCGGCGCTGGAGGTGGCGCGCAAGTTTCCCACCGGCCGCACGCCGGAGGCCACCGGGGCGCTGCCCGCCTTGCGGCCGCGTGTCGTGCGTCCGGAGAGCGTGGAGCCGCGCCGCGGACGCGCGGTGGCGCGGGTCGGCGTGCGCGGATTGCGTGCGATCGCCTTCGGCGAACAGGAAATCGATGTCGCCGCGCTCGAGCAGATCGTGGCGCCCGAACAGTTGCGCGCGCTCGGCCGCGCGTTGGTGTGGATGCGCGAGAATGTGCTGGATGGCACGCGGTCGATCAGGGAGTTGCTCGATGCGGTCATGGCCGCCGTCGAGACCGGCGGGCTCGAGGCGTTGGCGCCGGCGCCCACCGCGGGGTATGCGGAATTCCGCCGCCATGAGTTGGCGGCCGCGTTGAATCGCCTGCGGTCGCTGGAGGTGCGCTAGGGCGCGCGTTACGGACTGGTCGGCGGCGTGACTTCGCGGTGCGCGTGGTGCGCGGCGCGCTCGGCCTGCCAGGCAACGGCGAGCGCGGCGGTGGCGGTGGCGATCGCGCCGGCGGGGACTTCGTAGCGCATCAACAGGAAGCGGTGGCGCGCCCGCGCCAGCTTCGCTTGGCATTGCACGCGGGCGCGACGCGCCATCTGCACCGCGGCCGGCGCGCCGCTGACCGAAAGCAACGCGACGCGATCGTCGGCGAGTTGCCGCGCCTCGGCGGCGGCGCGCGATTCGCCGTCGGCCAGCTTCAACGCGCGCAGGTCGCCGCACAGCGCCATTGCGCCGGCGCGTTCGCGCAGCACGTCGTCGGGGGTCGCGCGCATCGGCAGAAGCGGCGGCACCGCCGCGACCTCGCGCGCCAGCTCGCGCGCCTGGTGCGCCGCCTGCTCGATGCGGCCCAGCGCGCGCAACGCGCGGGCCTCGGCGTAGAGCCGCCGCCACTGCTCCGGCACCGTGCGCGGCACCGGCATGCGCAAGGTCAGCGCGTCGAGCAAGGTCTGCGCGCTCGCGTGCGACGAGGCCGCCTCGACGCGGCGCCCCTGCGCGGCCAGCGCCGACGCCCGCGCCAGCAGCGCCTCGGCCTCGCGGCGGCGATCGCCCGTTTCGCGCGCCAAGGTCAGCGCGCGCTCGGCGTGTCCCAGCGCCGCAGCCGGCCGGCCCACAGCGCGCAGCAGCGTGGCGAGACGTTCGTGCGCGCTCGCGGCCTGTCGGCGGTCTCCCGCCTGCATCGCATATTCGAGCGCCGCGGTCCACGCGCCCTCGGCCTCGTCGAACTTGCAGCGCGCCATCGCCACCGCGCCCTTCGCCCGCAGCGCGAGCGCGAGCATGCCGGGATCGCCCAGCTTGGTGGCGCGCGCCAGCGACTCCGAGACCAATCCATGCGCGGGCGCCAGCGGATCCTCGGCGAGGAAGCAATACGCGTAGCCGGCGAGCGCCTCCACCGTCAGCGGCTCGGCCTCCGTCTCGCGCGCGCCCTCGACGGACTCGGCGAAGGACTCCAACGCCGCCTCGGGCTCGCCCACCGCGAGCAGCGCCCAGCCGCGCACGATGCCGGCCTCGGCGCGGGCGCGCGGCTCCATCGATTCGTCGGCGATGACGGCTTCCGCCGCGGCGCGCGCGGCGTGCACGTCGCCGGTGAGCAGCAACTCGCGCGGCGTGTGCGCGCTAGTCGACAACGCTGGCATAGGTCGCCTGGGGTGCGCCGACGCGGGGAAGTCGCGCGGCGATGTGCGATTCGAGCAGGGGCAAGTTGACCACGTCTTCCTCGTTGTAGGCGAGCAGCGTGGCCAAGGCGTGGGCGTCCTGATCGCGGCGATAGCGTTCCCACAGGTAGAGCGCGTCCACGCCGCTCATGCCGGCGAGCCGGCGCTGGATGCCCACCTGGATTTCGATGGCCTTGAGCCCCCCGGTCAGGCCGACGCGCTTGGCGAGGAAGCGCAGGTCGCGCGAGGCGCAGCGTGCGCGCGCGTCCAGCCCGAGCCGCTTGCGGATCACCGGCAGGTCGAAGCAATGGCCGTTGAAGGTCACGAGGGCGCAGCCGGGCGGCAGCAGCTCGGCGAGGGCGTCGTGCGTGACGGCGTCGCCGACCAGTTGCACGACGCCGCGTTCCTGCGAGTAGGTGCCGATCACGGTGATCGCGCCGGACCACGAAGTCTCGATGTCGAGATAGACAGTCACCGGGCGAGTGTCCGGGATGGGAGGATGCGCGTCAACCGGAGTCGCGGGGCGTGAGCCGCGGCGCGCGAGTACGGGACGCAAGATTCCTGCTCTCGGACGCCAACAATCGTCTCATGGGCCGCGAGGTCGCCGGCCGAGCCCGGAGGGGCGACATGGCTTGGGCGGTTCGTCCGAGGCGAACGAGCGCACGCGACGCCTGACGTCACGATGGACGGTCGCCATCGTCGCGATGCGGGTGCCGCGTCCGGGTTGGCTGGCGATGTCCGCGGTGTTGCCGTGCGCGCGGGCGAAGTGGCGGACGATGGCCACGCCGAGCCCGCTGCCGCCAGTGAACGCGCGAGAGCGCGAGGCATCCGCGCGGTAGAACCGCTCGAACACGCGCGGCAGGTGCGCGGGATCGATACCGGGGCCGGTGTCGGTGGGCCGCTTCGGTGACATGACGCCCTCGTCTCCCACGCGCTGCAACCCCTCGAGCTGGGAGCAGGGCGCAGGGCAGGTCTTTGTCATTGACGATCCAGGTGCAGGAGAGCGCTGTCTCGCGCGAGGGATTGAAGAGGCGATCCGCGGTGTCGGGCACGAACGCGCCCTTGCGGACGGCCCGAAACTATCTCGTAGGAACCGAGCCGGGTGCCGGGAAGCAGGCGCAGCGCCGAAATCTACAGGAGTGCTGGGCGGTGGGGAACGGCATCGCGGTGGGCGGTGGGGGATCGAGCGGACGCGCTCCCCACGCGCACGCAGTACCGCTGTCCGGGCAGCGTTGGGTCGCGGGAGTTTGGTCAGGCGAGAGGGAAATGAGCACGAAGGCAGGACGGCCGCTGGAGCCAACTCGTAATCCCAGCAAGCCCTCGCGAGCCGTCCGGGGACAGCGAGAGCTCGGCGACAGCAGTTGTGGCCCCACCGTGTGGCCCCACCGTTGACAGAGCTACTATGACCGAGCGACAATTCAATTCGTCACACGCTCTCGGAGGGAATTGAGTATGGGCCCGCCCCCACCAAGCCGCCCCAGAGTCCTCTGCCTCGCTCTCACGCTCGCAGCCGTTTCGGTCGGCGCTTTCCTGAGCGTACCCAATGCACTCGCCGACTCTGTCGGCTCATGGACTTCGCCACCCACGGGCTTGCCCCCAGGCCGCTCGGCATTTGGCGCGATACGTGACGTGCCCGGCGATCAACTCGTGCTCTTTGGTGGTACCGACGGCACGAACTCCTGGAACGACGTCTGGGCACTTCCGCTCGACGACGACGGCGTCTGGGCCCGACTCGCGCCGACCGGCACGCCTCCCATCCCCCGCACCGGGTGCGTCGCGGTGTACGACGGCACGCGCCGGCGGCTTCTCGTCTTCGGCGGCGTCGGGCTCAACGATCTGTGGACGCTCTCGCTCGACTCGCTCGTGTGGACGCCGCTGATCGCGATGGGCACGCCGCCCGCGGCGCGCGCTTACTGCGCGGCGATCTACGATTCGCTGCGCAATCGGGTGCTCGTAGTCGACGGACTCGTGGGAGCGACCTACCAGAACGAGGTGTGGGCGCTCTCGCTCGGCGAAACGCCAACGTGGACGCTGCTCGCAACGGCGGGAGGGAGCGCACCCTCGGCACGGGGACGAACAGCGGCTGCCTACGACGCACTCCGCGACCGGCTGCTGCTCTTCGGCGGGGCGAGCGCGACGTACCCGTCTGGGCTGAACGACCTGTGGGCGCTCTCCATCGGCGAGGCGATTCCCGCCTGGGGCCGCCTCGGGCCGTATGCCGCGCCAAGCAATCGCTACGACCACACACTCGCGTACGACGCTGCACGCGACCGGCTCGTGCTATGCGGGGGGCGCGGAGTCGGCTATTACAGCGATGTCCAAGTGCTGCCACTCCCACTCAACCAGTTCACGTGGTCACAGCTCCCCGCCGGCTCGGGACCGGACGGGCGCGCAGGGCACGGCATGGTGCTCGACTCGGTCCGCGACCGTCTTGTCATCACGCACGGTGCGGCGGCGGTCTCGTACGATGACACGTGGCGGCTCGTCCTGGCATCGGGTGGCGCCTGGCAGAAGGTCGCGGGCTCGCCGTCCCTCGTCTGTCTCGACGCGGCGATGGTGTACGACAGCGCCCGCGACCAGCTCGTACTCTTCGGCGGGTCCACCGCCTGCTGCTTCTCTCACGCGGTGTATACGCGGCCGCTCGGAGACCTGACGACTTGGTGGACGCTGCTTGACGTCCAGGGCACACCGCCGCTCGGTCGCGCCTACGCGGGCGCGATCTACGACCCAGTGCGCGATCGCATGATTCTCTACGGCGGCACCATGGGTCGGTCGCTGGGCGACGTCTGGCAACTCTCGCTGTCCGGAACGCCGACGTGGACACAACTTGCACCCGCCGGTCCGTCGCCGACCCCCCGCCAGGGACACGGGGTCGCCTACGACCCGGTGCGCGACCGGCTGCTCGTCTACGGCGGCCAGTACGGGCCATACGCTTGTTACCCCAACCAGGAATGTGTCCTTTCGCTTGGCGATGTCTGGCAGATGACGCTGGATGACGTGCCGACGTGGACGCAGCTCCTACCGCAAGGCACCAAGCCTACCTCACGCTACCACGCGCTCGCGGCGTACGATCCGGTCGCTGACGCCTTCGTCATTGTCGGCGGCAACGCCTCACCCGGGGGCCTGGTGAACGACGCGTGGTCACTCTCACTCGACGGCACGCCGGCGTGGACGCAACTTCAGCCCAGCGGCTCGTTGCCCCCGCTCCGCGACCGCGCGACGGGTGTCTACGATCGCGTGCGAGGACGGCTCGTGGTGTTCGGCGGGCTGAACGAGTCGGAATTCAATGACGTGTGGGCGCTCACCCTCGGCCCGCTGCCGTCCTGGGCACAACTCTTCCCGTCCGGTCCGCTCCCGTTCGCCCGCTCCGACCATGCGGCCGTCTACGATCCCGTGCGCGACCGCATGGTGGTCTACGGCGGTAAGAAGTACGGGATCGGCGAGCTCTGGGACACCTGGTCCCTCAGCTGGAACGAGCCCGTGACAGCCGTCGGGCCTCCGATCAGCAGTGCCGGGCGTCTGACAGCTTCGGCATTCGCGCCGAATCCGTTCCGCGCTCGAACGGGGCTGACCTATACGCTACAGGGTAAGTGCAGCAGCGTTCGTGCACGGGTCTTCGACATCCGCGGTCGCCACATCGCCTGGCTCGCCAACGCGCCCTGTCAGTCTGGCATCCATCGAGTGTCGTGGGACGGCCGCGATGACGAGGCGCGGAAAGTGGCGCCCGGTCTCTACGTGTTGCGGCTAGAGGCCGATGCGGTCACTGTTGTGAGGAGTGTCTTGCTGACCCGGTGACATGGAACCGGCACGACTCGGTAGGGGATCAACTCCTGAACTTCGGCGACAATCCGTGCAGCAGGGGCCATTGCTGGCTCGCGGACCTGTGGACGCTGCGCTTCTCCTCCGATCTGCCGCCGTGGCATCCGCCGTACAACACCGAGTCCCCCCGTATCGGCGCTGGGGGCCTCGGCGTTCCACGACCCCACCCGACAGCAGATGGCCCGCGCGCACTGCTTACGGCGGTCTTCGACGAGGCGCGCCGGCGGCTGCTCGTCTTCGGGGGGTGGGACGGCACGACGAATCAGCACGACACGTGGAGCCTCAGCTTCGATCAGCCCACGGCGGTGGCCGTCCGGCCGCTGCGGGCGGTCGTCGTCGCCGGCACCGTGGAGATCGTGTGGGAGATCGAGGGGCCCCCACAGGAGGCGGTCACGGTGTTGCGTCGCGACGGCGATGCACCCTGGCAGGAGCGGGGCATCGTGCGACCGAGGGGATCGCGCGTCGCGTTCCGGGATACCGCCGTGCGCGCGGGGCGGCGCTACACGTACGCGCTCGCCCTGGCGGGGCAGGACCGGGCGGGCGAGGTGATCGTCGAGACACCGCCTCCCTCGACGCTGACGTTCGCGGGCTTTGGGGCCAATCCCATCCGCGATCCGCGCGCGTTCCTCTTCACCCTGCCCGCCCCGTCCGACGTCGACATCCGGCTCTGGGACACCCGCGGCCGGCTGCTCCGCCGGGTGCGAGTGCCCGCCCTCGCGGCCGGATCCCATGACATCCCCGTGCCGGACGCCGCCCGCCTCGCGTCGGGCCGGTATGTGATCGAGATCCAGGCGGCCGGCCGGCGCGCCACAAGGGCAAACATCGTGCTGCGGTAGGGCGTCCCGGGCGCGAGGTCGAATCGAACCTGACCGAGGCGCTCAGCAAGTCCTCGCCATTGCCCCCAGTGATGCTCGTCGGATGCTAGCAGGCGAACTTCAGGAGATCGACACCGCCTCGCGGCTGTGCAAGACGGTGGCGAAGGAGATGCCGCGGCCGATGTTCTTCAGCGGCCGCATGGTCTACCGCGAGGAAAACCTGGTCAGCCGCACCTTGCACGGCCCGACGGCGCTGGCGTTGCAGCGCCGCCCCCACCGCCTCAACCCGATTCGTTGACCGCTTCCACCGCGCCGGCCAGCGCGGTATCCTCGTCTTGGTGGGTCATCTGCTGCTGGCTCCTTGGGTCCGTGAGAAGCTCCAAGGAAAGCGCGCGGATGGCCCGCCACTTCCACCCCACCCCGCCTTCAAGCGGAAATTACAGAAAGGACGTTACGCCCCCGGGCGCTTAGCCACCCTGGCGTATGCGAAGTGGAGTTGCTCCACGGGCGACCGCGAACCCCCGTCGGCGGGATTGCCGTGGGGCTCCGGCTAGGCGATGTGGTGTTGCCTCATGTAGTGAGGGCTGGAGGCGATGGAGTAGCATCGCTCCAGTGCGATTCAATACCCGAGGGGGCAGTGGTTGTGCTTCGGGACGGTTTTCGCGTCGAGGCTGGCGATGTCGCTCTCCGACCTGTTGGTTGGCCCTACAGTCGCAAATTGCGGGCGGCATTCCTTGTCTCTCCATAGGCCATGGTGGTGTGATCGATGTGGCCCTGACGCGCTAGGCGAATGTCGGGCCACGGGATTCTAGAGAAAATGGCTCGTCGCCCCTGGCGAGGAGCCCGCTCATGCCCGCGAGCCGGCGCTGGATGCCGATCTGGATTTCGATAGACTTCAGCCCCCCGGTCAGGCCGACGCGCTTGGCGAGGAAGCGCAAGTCGCGGTAGTGGGCGACTTTGAACCCGCTCGCATCGTCGCCCGCATTGACTTGGCACGCGCTCCGCGCGCATGATCGGTGCATGCCTGCCCGCCCACGCAAGCGCGCCCCGCGCGATTTCGTCCAGAACGTTGCCCGCATAGTCGCCGAGGCGACCGGTGAGGTTCCCGCGCCGGAGCCCGACACTCGCAACGCGGCTGCCGTCGCGCTCGGGGCACTCGGGGCGTCGAAGGGCGGTAAGGCGCGGGCCAAAGCGCTGACGAAAGCCCAGCGGAGCGAGATTGCAAAGAAAGCAGCTTCGACTCGCTGGAAGACGAAGCCTAGCTAGGCGTTGAACAGCGGGGTTGCTGACGGACGCGGCGGATAGAACAGGCCGATGATAATCCAACTGTTCGGAAAGCGATGCACGGTGCCGACGTAGAAATGAGTATCCCGCCGTTCAATCATGTCGCGCTCGTACCGTTCGCGGAATTTTGCCTCCCATTGAGCGCCGTATTCTCGACTCCACTTCCGCCAAGACTGTCCCATCTCCCAATCGGTGCAGACAAGCGCGTGCCCCCGGCACCCATCGTCGTCGCAATGGAAGCGATACTTGAACGCGAAAGGGACTTTCTCCAACTCTTCATCCGGCACACTTGTGAATAGATTTCCCTGGAGCCCCTGTCTAAGGCGAGCCTGCTGCGACGGTTTCCAGATGTCCGACTGTGGAATGATTAGCAATCGCTCAATCGTCCTCGGCTTGAAGAAACCAAGCGTCGGGCCGCCTTGCTTCTGCTCGCGCTGGAGCGAACATAGCGAGGGGGCGCGGAGAGGCATGACGATTGCCTTGCGGTCCATCCAAGCCTTGCCCGACGATATGGGTTCCCGGAGTGGAGCTATGGTGTTGGGATTGATCTTGAAGCTCTCGACTCGCTGGTCACCAGGCGCCTTCAACGTCGATACGTCAATCCACTGGTACTTCCGGAATCGATTGTCCGGATTCATGAAGCGATGCGGAACAGGAAAGAGCCGTATCCAGCTTCCGGCCGCCGTGATACCCGCAGTGCATGAAACCTCGACGCCCTGCCTAGCGGGGTAGGGGTAGGTTCTCACCACGACAAACACCCTTTGCTTTTGCCAGACGGTCTGGCCCATGCGCTCCTAGAGCTCGAAGCCCCTCAACCCCAAGGCTTCAAGAGCAAGAAACAGCCGATGCCTGTGACACTCTGTCGGGTCGATCTCCGTGCACATCATAGCAACCTTATGGTCATAGCTGTTCATAAACCTGTGCAGTGACAGGGCGCCCGTAACGTGCACATCGTACCAGTCCCAGATGACCTTCCGCGAGCCGCTGGCGATTGCCTTGGCGCGGATGTCCCTCGGGACGCCAAGGTCGGGGACATGCACGTACTGAATCTTGCGAACCTCCATGATGCGCTGGAGATTCTGTTTGCTCAGGTCGGGACGATACATGCTGATAGCGTTTTGGCGCACATCGACCAAGGTGCGGACATCGTGCGCCAGTAGTGCAGCGACCATGTCCTCTGTTGTTCGCCCGGAGTAACCGAGGGTGAAGAAGTCCGCGTCGTCGGCGGTGCGCCCGTCATTCCAGAGTTGGCGGTTTTCTAACTGCCGCTTGACGGGGGCGCTTGGCAGGGACAGTCGGTTTGCTTGTGGCATCGGCGGAGTCTACATCAAGCCCCCGACCAAGCTGCCAGTGGATAATGCCGTGTGCATCGCGAACGCGGACCAGCCCGATGTCCGCCTCCATGCGGTGCACCCATTGGTTGTTCGGGAATGCCTGGGGCAGCTTTGCGGTTGTTCGTATCTCCGTCCATGTGAGGCTGCCGCCGTTCGTCTCCAGCGTCTTTCGGATCGTTTCGCTGAACCGCTCATAGGTCATCATCGCCTTCTTCCTGGGCTTGTTCCAATAGGGGTTCTTGCACGACGGACACACCGCCGGATCGCTATCGATGCCGTTTCGCGGAATCCATTCATGACTGCACCGCTCACAGCGGAACCCCATCACCGTAATCGGAATTCGTGCCAAGCCTGCCTCCTGAGAATTGTCCTACCCGTGGATATACTGGCGAGTAACATACCGGATAGTATACCCCTAGCCAGGGATATACTAGTGGGTATTTTATCTGGTAAGTAAGATTGTGATTGCATATGCTCTCCCGGGCAAGCATAATGGAGGCATGAGAAGATTGAGCGTGGAACAGCGGACTCGAATCGTCGCGGCCCTCGTTGAAGGGAACAGCGTTCGCAGTACCTGTCGCATGACGGGCGCGGCCAAGGACACAGTCCTCGAGCTGATCGTGGACCTAGGGACCGCCTGCCGTGCGTGGCAGGACGAACACATGCGCGACTTGCCGTGCCGTCGCATCCAGTGCGATGAGGTGTGGTCGTTCGTTCACGCCAAGGATAAGAACCTGCCGGAGCACTTGAAGGACGATCCCACCGTGGGTAGCGTGTGGACGTGGACGGCCATCGACGCCGACTCCAAGCTGATCGCCGCGTGGCACCTGGGGACGCGCGATGCGGAGTGCGCCCTAGAGTTCATGTGCGACCTCTCCGCGCGTCTCAAGTACCGCGTCCAGTTGACCACGGACGGCCACAAGGCGTATCTCGGAGCCGTCGAGCAGGCGTTCGGTAACGACATCGACTACGCCATGCTGGTGAAGATTTACGGTCAGGGTCCGGAGGGAGTAGCGCGCTACTCGCCGCCCGAGTGCATAGGTGCGCGAAAGGAAGAAGTCACCGGCCAGCCGGATCGGAAGCACGTTTCCACGTCCTACGTCGAGCGCGAGAACCTCACCATCCGCATGAGCAATCGGCGCTTCACGCGGCTGACCAAGGCCTTTTCCAAGAAGTGCGAGAACCACGGTCACATGCTGGCAATCAGTTTCCAGCACTACAACTTCGCCCGCATTCACCAGACCTTGCGCATGACTCAGGCAATGGCGGCGGGCATCGCCTCTCGCGTGTGGGACATCGAAAACATCGTTCGGCTGGCCGAGTAGCTCGACAGGAATTGCCTTCAAATTGTCGGGGGGCCGGTGTAAGCTCGTTGCATGGAGACATTAGGTAAGCCTATGCGGGAACTCGTGGCCAACGAGAAGATCCGCGAAGCAATCTCAGAGATTCTCGGCAAGCGCGACCCGAATGACCAGACCATGCCGTCGGGCGGCCTTGTGAGCGAGAAGCGCGTGGAGATTGACGGCATGACCGTCACCGTTCGTCGGGTGCGGGTCGCCTAAGGCCACCTGAGGGAGCTCTCGCGTGGATTTTGCCGTTCCCGCACTTGCACTCGTTTTCGCCCTCGCCCCCGGCATCTTCATCTGGACCACTCTGTTTTCCGGTAGGTCTCCTCGCCTTACGATTGCGTCCTCGCCCGCCATGGAGGTCGCGGGATTTGGAGTTCTCTCAATCTTGGCCGGCAGCGTAGCGTTTTCGGTCGCGAGGACTCATGTACAAGCCGACCAAGTTGATGCCGTACTTCGATTTATTCGTGGCGTCGGGCCGGCCGAAGGGACGGCAGGCATGGGCGCGCTGATGCTCCGTTGGTCAATCGGCTACCTGAAGCTGTGCGGCGCGTGCCTCGTTGCTGGTTCTGTGCTCCGCCGAATCTTCTGGGTCACCCACCTCGACGCAGTCTTGCCATTCTGTAGAGTTCGTCATGAATGGTACTACGTCCTGATGGGAAGGACGGCCAAGCCCTTGCAGCGAAGACTTGCCTACGCAATCGTGCTCGTCTCCCATCCCGATTCGTCCGCGGAACATTCGTGT
>JBKJUD010000409.1:0-2786 GCA_046590735.1 Candidatus Eiseniibacteriota bacterium
CGCCGACGCGGTCGAGGGCCGCCGCGCGCTCGCCGCCGGCGTGCGGCCCGGCCTCGCCACCTACGGCACCGCCGAAGAACTGCTGGCCGATGACCGCGTGCAGGCGGTGGTGATCGCCACCGATTCGCCCAGCCACGCATCGGTCGCGCTCGCCGCGCTGCGGGCCGGCAAGCACGCGCTCGTCGAGAAACCGCTCGCGCTAACCCGTGTCGACGCGCAGGCCGTCGCCGACGAGGCCGACGCGCGCGGGCTGGTCTGCATGGTCGGCCACCTGCTGCTGCACCACCCGGCGGTCGCGCGACTGCGCCAGCTCGTCGACGCCGGCGAACTCGGTGACGTGCTGTACGTCGCCACGCGCCGGCTCAATCTCGGCATCGTGCGCCGCGAGGAGAACGCGCTGTGGTCGCTGGCCCCGCATGATGTCTCTCTGATGATGCACTTCCTCGCCGGCCGCGCCCCGCGCTCGGTGAGCGCCACCGGATCCGCCTATCTGCAGCCGGGCATCGAGGACGTCGTGTTCTTCTCCGTCGACTTCGAGGGCGGCGCGCGCGGCCACGGCCACGTCTCGTGGCTCGACCCGCGCAAGGTGCGCGAGCTGGTCATCATCGGCAGCGCGAAGATGGCGGTGTTCGACGACATGGCCGGCGATGAGAAGATCCGCATCTACGACAAGAGCGCCCGCCGCGAGCCGATCCGCGACGACAACGGTGTCATCACCTACGGCCAGGGCATCGCGCTGCGCTCCGGCGACATCCTGGTGCCCTACGTCAAGATGACCGAGCCGCTGCGCGTCGAGGACGGCTACTTCCTCGATTGCATCCGCCGCGGCGAGACGCCGGCAATCGCGCCGGCCCGTGACGGCGTCACCGCCACCACCATCCTCGAGGCTGCCACCCAGTCGCTCGCCCAGGGCGGCGCGCCGGTGACGCTGGCCTGATCGCTCAGACCCTTCGCGCAGGAGTCCGCCGCATGTCCGACCACAGCACGCCGCTCGCCACGTTCATTCATCCCACTGCCCGCGTTGCCGAGGGGGTGCCGGTGGGCATGGGCACGATCATCCTCGAGAACGCCGTCGTCGGCGCCGGCAGCGTCATCGGGCACCATGTGGTGATCCACCCGGACACCATCATCGGCGAGAACGTGCGCGTCGACGACCATGCGGTCATCGGCAAGTGGCCGATGCGCGCCGCCAACTCCACGATGAAGCCGCGCACCGATCTCGCCGGCACGCAGATCGGCGACACCTGCATCGTCGGCACCAGCGCGGTGATCTATCGCGGGTGCACCATCGGCCAGCGCGTGCTGGTCGCCGACCTCGCGACCATCCGCGAGGATGTCACGGTCGGCGAGTTCACCATCGTCGGCCGCGGCGTGGCGATCGAAAATTTCACGACGGTCGGCGCTTACGTGAAGCTGGAGACGAACTCGTACATCACCGCCTACTCCACCATCGGCGACCGCTGCTTCATCGCGCCCGGCGTGACGACGACCAACGACAACTTCATGGGCCGGACGGAAGAACGCTTCCAGCACACCAAGGGTCCGACGCTCAAGCGCGGCGCACGGGTCGGCGGCAATGCGACGCTGCTGCCGGGCGTGACGCTGGAGGAAGAAGCCGTCGTGGCGGCCGGCGCGGTGGTGACGCGCGATGTGCCGGCGGAGACGACGGTGGCCGGCGCGCCGGCGAAGCACTTCCGCGCGACCAAGCCGGAGCAGTTGCTGAGGAACTGCCTGAAGTAACCGCGGGGCCGCGGGCATCCGGGGGCCCGCGAGCGCATCGGAGGCGCGCATGGAACCGACCGACCACATCGGCGAGGTAGCGACCGACGATCACCTCGCGGCCGACCTCCGGGGATTCGGCCCGGTGGGACTCGTGGCCGTCCTGGTCATTCTGGCTGGCAATCTGCTGTTCGTGCCGCTCAGCGGCCTGTTGGTGCTGATGTGGGCCCGCGCCTCGCAGACCTCGTGGCGTGCGCTCGGGTTCGCACGTCCCGCGAACTGGGCGGCGACCGTCCTCGGCGGCGTCGCGTTCGGGGTGGTGCTGAAGTTGGTCATGAAGGCACTCGTCATGCCGTTGCTCGGGGCCGATCCGATCAATCACGCCTATCACTACATTGCGGGCAATCCGGCGGCACTGCCCGGCATCCTCTTTCTCGTCACCGCCGGGGCGGGGTTCGGCGAGGAGACCGTCTTCCGGGGCTACTTCTTCGAGCGAGCCGGCCGGCTCGTCGGGCGTGGGACCGCGGCGCGCGTGGCCACCGTCGCGGTCACCGCGATTTTCTTCGGCCTCCTGCACTATCCGGACCAGGGACTTGCCGGCACTGAGCAGGCCACGATCGTGGGCGCGGTCTTCGGCGCCATCCTCGCGCGCACGGGCAGCCTCTGGTTCCTGATGGTCGCCCATTCCGCATTCGACCTGACCGCGGTGGCGCTCATCTACGCGGAGCTCGAAACCACGGTGGCGCACTTCCTTTTGCGATAGCTGTCGCGCGGGACGGCATTGGTTCCCCGCGCCCCGGCAACCGCGCGAGCGCGGTGACGCCGATGGTGCCGCTTTGGCCCTGCAAGGCCCCCCTGCGGCGCTTGCCCGCACCCGGCAGCCTCGCCACAATCGGCAGGTTGCGAGTTCGCGAACGCGCCTCCCCATCCCGCGCCGGACCCGCCCACCGAGGACGCGCTGCCCGGAGCGGCGCCGCGACGACTCCCACCCCGCACCGAGGTCCCTGCATGAACGTTCCGCTTCTCGACCTGAAGGCGCAGTACGCGACCATCCGCGATGACGTGCG
>JBKJUD010000021.1:0-3372 GCA_046590735.1 Candidatus Eiseniibacteriota bacterium
CGGGCCGATCTCGTCGTCCTCGGCGCCGTACCACCGTGTGCAATCCTTGCACTGCAGGCTGAAGTCTGCGTCGCGCATCGCGCAGGGTGTCCTTCGAGGGTCCGGGGTGTCCTACACGCGTTCCGGGATCGCCGCCCACCACGCGAGGTCGAGATCGGGGAACAGACGGTCCTGATATTCGAGCGCCTCGAGCGCCATGCGGTCGTTCTCCTGCATCAACCGCTGGCGCGCGAACGAGGGCTGGTCGCCCGGCGTGTGGATTTCCTCGGCGCCGGCGGAGGCGAGGCGGTCGCGGGCAATCGCGGTCAGCCGCTCGAACGCCTCGACGTGCTCCGCGACCCGCATCTCGGCGTAGTCGCGGGCGCTCCACGTGGTGATCAGGAATTGCCAGTCGCTGGCCTGCAGCAGCATCAGCTCGCGTGCCGCCTGGCGCACCACGCGCTCCAGCACTGGGTCGCCATGCTGCAGCACCTCGCGCGCCAGCTCGGCGAGCCGCTCCTCGGCGGCGTGGATGTGCCGCCACGTCCACTGCGTCGATTCATTCAGCCAGACGCTGTGATGGCCGCCGGCGCCCCAGCTGCCCTCGGGCAATTGCAGCGTGCCCGCGGTGCCCTGCGCCTCGAGGTAATCACTGACCGTTGACAGCTTCACGTCGGGATCGCCGTGCAGCAGGCGGATCACCTGCTGCAGGAACTGCGGCCCCTCGAACCACCAGTGGCCGAACAGTTCGCTGTCGAAGGGCGCGAGCAGCAACCCGGGCGTCCCGGTCTCGGCGTGGTGCTGGGCGAGGGTGTCCTTGACCATCGCGACGAACTGCTCCGCGTGCTCGCGCACTCGCGACGCGGCAAGCACCGGGTCGTAGGGCTCCTTCTCGCCGAGGTCCACGTTGCGCGAGGTGACGCCCCAATAGCGCAGGCCGCCGGGATGGTGCTTCTTGTGGAATTCGAGATACGCGCCGTCGCCGGGGTAGCCGACCTCGGCGCTCCACACCATGACCGCGGTGGCGGGATCGCGCGCCACCACCGCCACCGGCGCGCGCTCGGAGGAGGCGCCCGCGGTGCCCACCTCGTACGCGGCGTGCACGGTCGCATCGCGCGGCGCGAACGCGTGCTGGTCGGTGAACTGCACGCCGGGTCCCTCGGGGAACCGGCGATAGAGGCCGAGCGGCGTGCCGCCGCTCACCAGGTGCGAGTCGGCGATGAAGTAGCGCAGGCCACTGTCGGCGAGCATCTCCTCGACGCCGGCGCGCGAGGGTTCGATGTGCGTGGGATCGACCGGGGAGGTCCACGGACCGCGCGGTCGATACGCGCACTCGGGCAGCCAGATGCCGCGCGGCTCGCGGCCGAAATGGCGCGTGTAGGCCTTCACCCCTTGGCGGATCTGCGCCTCGGCGCTGGCCTGGCTGCCGAGCAGCGGCAGGTAGCCGTGCGTCGCGCCGGAGGTGATGATCTCGATCGCGCCGCGATTCTGCAGCTGGCGGAAGCCGCTCACCACGTTCTCGCCGTGGCGTTCCTGGAAGTCGCTCGTAGCCTGCGCGTAGAAGCGGCCCCACTGCGCGGCGAGCGCGGCGCGACGCGGGTAGCCGGTGCGGCGGAACGAGGTCTCGTCGGCGGCCGCCGCCTCGCGCTTCACCGCGAGATAGGTGGCGAACTCTTCCGGGTAGCGGTGATCGGTGAGTTGCTCGGCCAGCACCGGGGTCACGCTGACGGTCAGCTGCGGGGTGATGCCATCGGCGAGCAGTTCGTCGCAGGCCCGCAGCAGCGGCAGATAGGTTTCGGCCACGGCCTCGTGCAGCCAGTCCACGCCATGCGGCCAGCGTCCGTGGCCCAGGACGTAGGGAATGTGGGAATGCAGCACGAGGCAGAGCGTTCCGGTCATGGTGGTGGCGGGATCCCGGGTGGCCGTACGGAAGGACGAGAGGCCGGTGCCGCGCGTGAGGCGCGGACGTCAGGTCTTGGGGACGAAGCCGATCTCCTTGGAGTCATCGCCGGGCACGGTGCGGATCTTGCCGTGCGTCGTCTCGTAGGTGCGGAGGTTGCCGTCGAGCGCCTGCAGGAGAGACTTGGCGTGCGTCGGGGTCATCACGATGCGCGCGTACACCTTGCTCTTCGGCGTGCCCGGCAGCACCCGCGCGAAGTCGATGATGACCTCGGAGGACGAGTGGGAAATCAACGCCAGATTGGAGTAGATCCCCTCGGCCTCGCGTTCACCCAACTCGATGCTGATCTGCTGCTGCGGTACGGGACCTGCGGGTTGCTGCGTGCTCATCGACATCCTCCGATTGACGCGTGGTCCGGGAACGGTACGCGCGGGGACCAGATGCGTCAAGCAAGGCGGCCGCGGCGCGTTTTCGCTTGACGCCCCCCGGGCCACACCCGAGTATCTGTCCCCGCGCCCGGCGACGGCCGATGACATCCCCGTCCTCGCCGCGGACGGCCGAGGGCCGCGCCCCCCGGCGTGACCCGCCCGGCAGGCGGTAACGCGTTGTCCCTACCGCGCAGCGCGGATTCAAGCTGGTGTAGCTCAGATGGTAGAGCGACGCACTCGTAATGCGTAGGTCCGCGGTTCGATTCCGCGCACCAGCTCCATCTCTCCCATGGCCGGTCCCGGTTGCCCGATCCTGGCATCGCGCGTACGCCGGGCTCGTTCTTCGTAGGCGGAGATGTGCATGAGCGATTTGCTGTTCAGCGTCTCGGGGTTGCGCGGTGTCGTCGGACAGACGCTGACGCCTGACCTGCTCGTCCGCTTCGCCGCCGCCTTCGGGCGGCTGGTCGGGCCCGGCCCGATCGTCATCGGCCGCGACACGCGGCCGTCCGGCGAGATGGTGCAGGCGATGGTCACCGGCGCGCTCACCGCTGTGGGCTGCGACGTCGTCGATGTGGGCATCGCGCCGACCCCCACCATCCAACTCGCCGTCGAAACCTCCGACGCGGTGGGCGGCCTGTGCGTCACCGCCAGCCACAACCCGGCACCGTGGAACGCGCTCAAGTTCGTCGGCGGCGACGGCCTGTTCCTGCCGGCCGACCGTGTCGCAGCGCTCGCCGCACGGGTCGCGCGCGAGGAAGCCGGCGAGCACGCGTGGGTGGAGGCGGCACAGATCGGCCGTACCCGTGCGGCCACCGATGCGATCGACCGCTACCTGGATGCCGTGCTCGCGCTCGACCTCGTCGACGTCGAGGCCGTGCGCGCCTGGGGCCCGCGGGTCGTGCTCGATTGCGTGAATGGCGCGGGCGCCGCCTCGTCGCCGCAGTTGCTCGCGCGCCTGGGCTGCCAGGTCGAAACGCTGTACTGCGAGCTGACCGGCCACTTCGCCCGCGGCGCCGAGCCGATCCCGCACCCGCGCGCCGAGCGCGGCGAGGTTTTCCGGGATCG
>JBKJUD010000222.1:0-3376 GCA_046590735.1 Candidatus Eiseniibacteriota bacterium
CGACTTCGACGCGGACGGCGACGTCGATCTCGCGGTCGCCAGCTATGGCTACCTGGGGCAGGGCACCGCGGTGGTGCTGCCGGCCAACACCGGCGCCGGATTCGCCGCGCCGGTGCCGTCCGCAGCCGGCAACAGTCCGAACCGTCTGGCCGCCGGCAATCTCAACGGCGACGGCCGCCCCGACCTGGTCGTCGCCAACGACACCCAGCTGAACGTACTGCTCAACAACGGCGCCGGCGGGTTCGCCGCGCGCGTGTCCTACGCCACCGGGCAGACCGGCAGCATGACCCCCGGTCTGGCGATCGCCGATCTCGACAAGGATGGCGACCTGGACGTGTTCCTCAGCGACTCCCTGGGTTGCGCCGGCGGCAGCAACGACGTCGTGCTCTACGTCTCGCGCGACCGCGGCAACGCTACCTTCGATCCGCCCTTCGTGCTGCAGTTCTCCCTGAACCCCGAACTGATTCGGCATGGCGATTTCGACGGCGACGGGCACGAGGACCTGGTCGTGACCACGTCGGGCATCGAGGAGCGCCTGGGCAACGGGGACGGCACCTTCGGTCCCTCGCTCTCCGCCGCCACCCCGTGGGGTCCCAAGGCCCTGGCCACCGGCGATTTCAACAACGACGGCAAGCGCGACATCGCCGTGACGGCATCGGCGCGTTCGCGCCACAGGTACACTACGGACTAGGTGCCCGGCCGCTCGACATCGCCTTGGCCGACTTCACCGGCGACGGCATCCCCGACCTTGCCGGCGGTCACACCGCGCGCGGCGCGAGGGCCGGCCGTCCCGAACCCCTTCTCGGCCCGCACCACGATGTCGTACCACCTGGCCGTGGGCGGGCCGGTGGAGCTTGCAGTCTACGACCCGCAGGGGCGGCGGATCGTGGTCTTGGACACCGGCATGCGCCCGGCCGGCCGCCACACGGCGACATGGAACGCACGGGACGCCGGCGGGCGCGCGATCGCGCGTGGCGTGTACGAGCTGCGGCTCTCGGCGCCCGGCTACCGGGCGAGCCGCCAAGTGGTGGTCATGCGCTGAGCCAAGGTCCCGCGACGGCGCCAGTCGTGGATGTGACCCTCTCGCGCTAGTGGGTCACGACCAGCCGAGTCCGAGCCACCACGGCGCCGCCGCCGGTGAGCGCCGCGACGTACACGCCCGGCGCGAGCGGCTGGCCGACGGTCAGCGACCAGGCGAGCGACGCGGGGCTGCCGTGCCACAGCCGGGCGACCCGGGCGCCGCGGATGTCGAACAGGTCGAGTGTGGTACCGGCACCCGGCGGCAGGGTGATGGCGAATGACGCGGCGCCGCGCCGGCGCACGATGAGCGCCGGCGCGGCCGGCCTGCCGGCCGGCGCGGGGACAGCCGTGACGAACGCATTCGTGGCGAGGACGACCGGGCCATCGTTACGGCCGTAGGCGAACTGCTGCCCGGAGGGCGCGAAGGCGACCGGCAGCGCCGGGAAGAGGCCCCAGCCCGCCTCGTGGTCGTACTGCGCCTGCAGGGCGCCGTCGGCCACGCGCCACAGCTTCACCTCGTAGTCGTACGCGCCGCCCGAGAGCAGTTGCTGGCCGTCCGGCGAGAAGGCGACGGACTGCGTCCAGTTGGTGTGGCCCGCCAGCGAGCGCACCAGCGCGCCGGTGGCGGGGTCGTACAGCGCGATGTTGTCACCATAGAGGCTCACGCCCGCGGCGAGCAGGTCGCTGTGCGGGGAAAAGGCGAGCCCCGTGACCTGCGCGGGGCTGGAGATGCTGCGCAGCAGTGCGCCGTCGCTCACGCGGTAGATGTGGATGAAGGCGGCGTTGCCCGCGGCGGCGAACCGCGTGCTGTCCGGCGAGAAGGCCACCGCGTGCACGGCGTTCCCCTCGGAGAAGACGCGGGCGACGACACCGTCGCTCGTGCGCCAGAGCCGCGCGGTGCCGTCGTTACCGCCGCTGCCGATGTACTGCCCGTCGGGCGAATGGGCCACCGCGAAGCTGCCGCCGAAGTGTCCACTGAGCGTGCGGATGAGCGCACCGGAAGCCAGATTCCACACCTTGATGCTCGAGTCTCGCGTGTCCGGCGGCGGGGAGCCGGCGGCAGTCGCCAGCTGCTGGAGGTCGGGCGCGACGGACACCGCGTTGATCACATCGGCGTGGCCGAGATATTGCATCGCTTCGGCGCCGGTGGCCGCGGCGAAGCGGCGCGCGGTGAGGTCGCGACTCCCTGTGACGACGCCGCTGCCGTCAGGCACGAACGCGAGACCGGTGACCCCGGCGGTGTGCTGGCCGTAGAGGCGCACGAGCGCGCCGGTGGCCGGGTCGAACGCGCGCGGGTGTCCGTCGAAGCTGGTGGTGTACAGCGTCGCGCCGCCTGGCCCGTAGGCGAGCGCGTTGAACAGGGGCGAGCCGCCGGGCGCGATGGTGCGCACGACCGCACCGGTGGCCGCGTTCCAGATCTTCACCGTGTTGTCGCCGGCGCAGGTGGCAAGGGTGACGCCATCCGGCGCGTACGCGACGCCCTGCACCGCGTCGGTGTGACCGGTGAGGGTGTGCAGCAGCGCGCCGGTGCTGACCTGCCAGATGCGGCCGGTGCCGTCCCACGACGCGGACGCCACGTTCACGCCGCCCGGCGACCACGCGACGCCGTGGACGAAGCCGGTGTGCCCGGTGAGCGTGCGGCGCAGGGCGCCGTCGGAGACACGCCAGAGCTTCACGGTGCGATCGCCGCTGGCGCTCGCGAGGCTCGCGCCATCGGGCGAATAGGCTAGGCCGAAAACGTACCAGGTGTGCCCGCTGAGGGTGCGGAGGAGCGCGCCGGTAGAGACATTGTAGATCTTGATCTGCGTGCCCTCGCCGCTGGCGAGCTGGGTGCCGTCGGGCGAGAACGCGAGTGACCACGCGGTCTGCGAGCTGGTGCCGAAGGTGCGGATGACGGTCGCGGTGGCGACATCCCACAGCTTGACCTGCACGTCGTTGCCGCCGAAGAGATATTGCCCGCCGGTGGCCAGTTGCGCGCCGCCTGGGGCGAAGGCGACCGCCTCGACGCCCGCGAAGTGCGCGGTGAAGGTGCGCAGGAATTCGCCGGTGGCCGCGTTGTAGAGCTTGGCGGTGTTGTCCTGCTCGCTGCCGGTGGCGAGCAGCGAGCCGTCCGGCGAGAGCGCGAGCGCGTTGAGTCCGGAGTGTCCGCCGGCGATCCAGGCGGTGGGCGGCGCGCCCTGCGCGTGGGCGGCGGGCGCGGGTGCGAGGCACGTGGTGGCCAGAACGGCGAAGCGGGCAAGCCGGGCGCCGCAGGCGCGGAAAGGGCGGGACGTGGACATGGTAGGTCTCCTCAGGGCCAACAGTGCGGAGGAGGTAGCTTGACGCGCGGCGCGTGGCATCACTACGGTCGCCGGCC
>JBKJUD010000328.1:0-4798 GCA_046590735.1 Candidatus Eiseniibacteriota bacterium
TAGAACGTGTTGAAGTACGCGCAGCCGCTGAGCGTGAGCGCGAGCACGGCGAGGGACAGCGCCACGGCGCGCGTCCAGCGGGGTCGCGTGGAGCTCTTCGCGGTGTCGGGTAGGCGGGTCTCGCTCACGCGACCGCGACCTGTCCGCGCAGCAGCGCCGCCGCCGCGGGCAGGCTGTCGGCCGCGGCGACCAGCGCCCCGCCGACCATCGTGCACACCGGGCGGCCCTGCAGTTCCCAGCCGCCGAAGGGCGTGTTGCGGGAGCGCGAGGCGAAGGCGGCGGGCACCACCGTCCAGCGTTCCTCGAGCGCAATCGCGGTGAGGTCGGCGGGCGCGCCGGGCGCCAGCCGCACCGGCGGCAGGCCGAGCACGGCGCGCGGGCCGTCAGTCAGCGCGCGGAACATCGTCGCGAGGTCGAGATCGCCGGCGTGCACGCAGCGCGTGAGCAGCACGCCGATCGCGGTCTCTAGCCCGAGGATGCCGAATGCCGCGGCGTCGAACTCGACGTCCTTGTCCTGCAGGCCGTGCGGCGCGTGGTCGGTGGCGATGACCGTCAGCGTGCCGTCGCGCAGGCCGGCGAGCAGCGCCTGGCGATGGTCCTCGCTGCGCAGTGGCGGATTCATCTTGAAGTGCGAGTCGTAGCCGCGCAGCGCGTCGTCGGTGAGCGCGAGATGGTGCGGCGTGACCTCGCCGGTCACCTGGACGCCGGCGGCGCGGCCGCGGCGCACCGCCTCGACGGCGCCACGGGTGCTGACGTGCGCGATGTGCAGCCGGCCACGGGTGACGGCGGCGAGCGCGATGTCGCGGAGGACGGCGACCTCCTCGGCGACCGCGGGCATGCCGTGCAGGCCCAGCTGCGTGGCCACCAGGCCCTCGTGCATGACGCCCTCGCCGCGCAGCGTCAGCTCCTCAGCGTGCGATATCAGCGCGATGTCGAGGGGCCGCGCGTACTCGAGCGCGCGGCGCATGACCTCCGCACGCTCGACCGGGCGGCCGTCGTCGCTGAGCGCGCGGGCGCCGGCGGCCACCAGCTCGAAGGCCGGCGCGAGCAGTTCGCCGGCGAGACCCTGCGTGATCGCCCCGCACACGTGCACGCGAGCCGCGCCGGCGCGACGGCCGGCGGCGAGCACGAAGGCGACGGTCTCGGCGGTGTCGGCAACCGGGTACGTGTTGGGCATCGCGAGGATGTCGGTGAAGCCGCCGCGCGCGGCGGCGAGCGCACCGGTGGCGACCGTCTCGGCGTCCTCGCGGCCTGGCTCGCGCAGGTGCACGTGCATGTCGACGAGGCCGGGGGTGAGCAGCGCGCCGCGCATCTCGAGGACCGCGGCGCCGGGTGGAACCGGCACGCCAGCGCCGACCTCGGTGATGACACCGTCGACGACCAGCACGTCACCGGCGGTGTCGAGTCCCGCGCCGGGATCGAACAGGCGCGCGCCCTTGAACAGGATCGGCGGCGCCCCCGCGCCTTGCGCGGCCGGCTCGTGCGTCGAGGGACTCATGCGTGCACCACCTCCTCCTTCACCTGCTTCAGTTCCTGCGCGGCGTCGACGCCCTCGAGCATGCACAGCACCGCCATGCGCACCGCCACGCCGTTGGTCACCTGGTCGACGATGACACTGCGACGCTCGTCGGCGACCTCGGGTGCGATCTCGATGCCGCGGTTCATCGGGCCGGGATGCATGATCAGCGCGTCGGACTTGAGCCGCGCGGCGCGCTCGCGGGTCAGGCCATAGACGTGGAAGTACTCGTGCACGCTGGGGAACAGCGCCTTGTGCTGCCGCTCGAGCTGCAGGCGCAGCACGTTGACCACGTCGGCGCCCTCGAGCGCGGCCTCGACGCGGTCGCACACGCGCACACCGAGCTTCTCGACCTCGGCGGGCATCAGCGTCTGCGGGCCGCACACCGTCACCTGCGCGCCCATGGTGGTGAAACCGATGATGCCGCTGCGCGCCACCCGGCTGTGCGCGATGTCCCCGAGGAAGGTGACGCGTACGCCGCTGAGCCGGCCGAGATTCTCCTGCACCGTGAACATGTCGAGGAGACCCTGGGTGGGATGTTCGTGCTGCCCGTCGCCGGCGTTGATCACTGCCGCGTTGACGTGGCGCGCCACGAAGTGCGGCGCGCCGGAGGCGCCATGGCGGATCACCACCACATGTACACCCATCGCCTCGATTGTGCGCACGGTATCCTGCAGGCTCTCGCCCTTGGCCACCGAGGTGCCGCTGGCCGTGAAGCTCAGGGTGTCGGCGGAGAGGCGCTTCTCGGCCAGTTCGAAACTGAAGCGGGTGCGCGTGGAGTTCTCGAAGAACATGTTGGCCACGGTGCGCCCGCGCAGCGTGGGCACCTTGGGGATCGCGCGCGCCGAGATCTGCTTCATCGTGCGGCCCAGCTCGAGCAGCGTGGCGATGCGCTCGCGCGACAGGCCCTCGAGTCCCAGCAGGTGCGGCAGCGCCAGCGTCGTCACTTGCCGTCCTCGTCGGGCAGCTCCTTGATCACCACGGCGTCGCGCCCGTCTTCCTCGATGAGTTGCACGGCGATGATCTCCCGCTTGGAGGTGGGGACGTTCTTGCCGACGTAGTCGGCGCGCACCGGCAGCTCGCGGGGGCCGCGGTCGATCATCACCGCCAGGTGGATGGCGCGCGGGCGGCCGAAGTCGATCAGTTCGTCGAGCGCGGCGCGCACCGTGCGGCCGGTGTAGAGCACGTCGTCGACCAGGATGACGATCTTGTCGGTGATGTCGAAGGGGATGACGGTGGGGCGCACCAGCGGCGCCTGCGCAACCAGTTGCAGGTCGTCGCGGTAAAGCGTGATGTCGAGGATGCCGACCGGGACTTCGGCCTTCTCGAACTCGGCGATGGCGTCGGCGATGCGGCGGGCGATCGGCACGCCGCGGCGGCGGATGCCGACGATCACGATGTCGGCGGTGCCGTTGTTGCGCTCGACCACCTCATGGGCGATGCGGACGATGGCGCGGCGCACCTCGACGGCGTCGAGGATCTGCGCCTTTTCGGCGAGGTCTGCTTCCAGGCTGCTCATTGCTGTCTCCCTCGGCGGAGGGATGCGCATGATGCGGATGAACTCCATGACGCCCGGCCGAGGCAGCCGGGCACAAAAAATCCTTCCCGCTCAGGCGCGCGAGAAGGGGGTCATGTCAGTCAGGCTCATGTGCTCTCCACCTTTGCCGCCTCTCGGAGCGGGCTTAAAAGGTCTGTGGCCACGCGGGACGATGCCGCACAACGGGTGGGACGATAGCAGAAGCCGCGGCGGGCGGACAGCGGGGAAACAGCCCGTCCGGGAGACCGCCTGCGAGGGGGCGGCGGCGCGGAGCCGCGCCGGGCTAGTAGCGCCGCGCCTGGCGGCGGCGCAATGCGCTCAGCCAGAACCCGTGCTCCGCCGGGAGTTCGTCGACGAACAGCACCCCGGCCTTCTCGTCCAGGGAAAGGTTGCCGAGGAACGCCAGCGCGTCGTCGCGGCCGGGGTCGAGCGCCCACGCCCGTTCGGCGCGGCGAAAGGCGCCGTCGAAGGCGCCGTGCTCGGCGAGCCACGTGGCGGCGGCGAGGTGGGCGGGCGCGGTGTCGTGGGACTCCCCGCGCCGCAGGGCGGCGAGATCGCCGGGCAGATTCGCGGGATAGGGCGCGGTTGGCCCGACGAGCGCGAGGAGGCTCTCGGCCCGCGCCACCTGGTCCCGGTGCACCGCGAGCAGCGCGAGGGCCAGGCGCGCGTCGCCGCGGCCGGGCGCGGCGGCGTCCTGCGAGGTGAACAGGCTCTCGGCTTCGGCGACGCGGTCGTGTTCGATGGCGCTGGCGACCTGCCGCGAAGGCCCACCCGGCACTGGTGGCCACCACGCGCGCGGGGGCGTCGGGGACGGCGCGCCGGCGCGCGCGATGCGCCACGCCGGGGTAACGACGCGCACGGTCCGCGACTCCGACACCGAGGCGTCCTCGCCTCTCCCGAACAATCCGCGCGCCCGGTTCACGTTGTACAGCACGTGGGTGTACTCGCGTGTCGGCGGTCCGTCGACGCGCAGTGTCGGATCGGCGTCGGCCGCGGCCGTGACCCACCGGCGATCCGTCCCCCAGTCGATGTTCGAGTCGAGCAGGATGCGGTCGCCGTGCGCGGCGCCGCCGGCGGCGAGGTTGAAGTAGCCGATCATGTGCGGCCAGGAAGTCAGAGTCGATGCCGCGTGCAGCGCCAGACACGCGAGGCCGGCGAGCTGCCACGCGCGGCCGCGCCGCATCACCGTGGCGAGCGTCACGCCGGCCGCCTCGCACAGCAACGGCAGGATCGGCAGCAGGTGGCGGATGCCGATGTCGACGCGCGAGACGGTGGAGGCGACCAGTAGCCAGGCGATCGGCGGGAACAGCAGCGCGCATTCGGCGGGCGCGGGCAGGCGGCGCTTCGCGGCAAACAGCACGGCGCCGACCGCCAGCAGCAGGAGGAACGGCAGGGTCCACTTCACCGCCATCGCGACGAGAAAGTACTCGGCGAAGCCGGTGGGAGAATGCTGTCCGAATAGATACGCCATGTGTCCGCCGCGGGCATGCGCGCTCACCTGCGCGAGACCGCGGACGCACGCCTCGGGCAACGTGGGCGCGAGCAGCGTGAGCGTGCCGCCGGCGCCGGGCGGCGCGGATGCGCCCATCCCCCGCCACAGGAACCCGTTGCACAAGACGAGATATGCGACGCCGCAGACGCACGCGTAGGCCGCGAGTCGCCGGCCCACATGCCGCGCGCGCGCGCCGGGCGCCGAGCCCACCGACCGCCCGAACGGCCACGCCACGCATACGGCCCACACGGGG
>JBKJUD010000332.1:0-4130 GCA_046590735.1 Candidatus Eiseniibacteriota bacterium
GACGGCGAGCTCGCCGACGCGCGCGACGCCCAGGCCGAGGTGATCGCCTCCCTTGCAGCCGCCACCGCCGCTGCCCAATCCGTCGACGAAGCCGCGGCCACGCAGCTCGCCGCCGCCGCCGCATCAGCCACCGCCGCCGCCACGCAGGCCGCCAAGCGCGACGCCGAGGCCTCCGCCGCGCAGGCCGCCTTCCACGCCGCCCTCGCCATGCACGGCTTCGCCGACGACTCCGCCTATCGCGCCGCGCAGCGCGACGCGGCCGCCCTCGCCGCCGCGCAGCAGGCCCACAAGACCTTCGAGGACTCCCTGCGCGCCGCCCGAGAACGCCACACGCGCGCGACTGCCGCCCTCGCCGGCCACACGGTCCCCGCGCTTGACGCGATGCAGACCGCACACGCCGCCACGCTCGCCAGCGCCGCCGCCGCCAGCGCCGCGCTCGGCCAATCGCGCGAGCGCCACGCCACCGCCGCTGCCATCCTCACCGATATCGAGCAGCGCCAGGCCGTCTACGCCACCGACGAAGCGCGCTTCCGCATCGCCGCTCACCTCGCACGTCTCGCCGACGGCCGCGACACGCCGCGCCGCACCGACTTCCAGACCTACGTCCAACTCGCGTATCTCGAAGACGTGCTCGCCGCCGCCTCGCGCCGCCTGGAGCGCATGACGCAGGGGCGCTTCCGCCTCGTCACCCACGCCGGCGAGGTCGACAAGCGCGCGAAGGAAGGCCTCGACATCGACGTCCGCGACGCCTACACCGGCGCCGTCCGCTCAGCGAAGACGCTTTCTGGCGGCGAAGGCTTCATGGCCGCTCTCAGCCTCGCGCTCGGCCTCGCCGACGTCGTGCAGGCCACCGCCGGCGGCGTGCACCTCGACACCATCTTCGTCGACGAGGGTTTTGGCAGCCTCGATCCGGAATCGCTCGACGGCGCGCTGCGTGCGCTCATCGACCTGCAGGAAGGCGGGCGAATGGTGGGCGTGATCTCGCACGTCGCTGAGATGCTGCAGCAAATCCCGACCCGCCTCGAGGTCACCGGTGGACGCACGGGCAGCGCGGCGCGATTCGTCGTAGGATAGCCGGCGGTCGCGTCCGCGGCCGCGCCGGATCCCGGAGGAGCCCCGCATGCCGTGTCGTCCCTCGCCCCGACTTCTGCTGGCGCTGCTGGCCGCCGCGCTCACGCTGCCCGCGCGCGCGCCGGCCGCCGGCCTCACCCCCGTCGAGCGTCGCATCGCCGCCGCCGTCGATCGCCACGCCCCCGCCGCGTTCGACCTGCTGCATCGCACCGTCGACATCAACAGCGGCACGCTCAACATCGACGGCGTGCGGGAGATCGGCCGGATCTATCGCGCGGAGTTCGAGGCGCTCGGCTTCACCACGCGCTGGGTCGATGGCGCCGCGTGGGGCCGCGCCGGCCACCTGATCGCCACGCATGCAGGCCGCGCCGGCGCCCCGCGCGTGCTGCTGATCGGCCACCTCGACACCGTGTTCGAGCCTGACAGCCCCTTCCAGCACTGGACGCCGCTCACCGACTCGACCGCCAGCGGTCCCGGCATCTCCGACATGAAGGGCGGCGACGTCATCATGCTGCTCGCGTTGCGCGCGCTGCGTGAGGCGGGCGAGCTCGACCGGCTCACCGTGACCGCGGTGCTCACCGGCGACGAGGAGAAGTCCGGCGACCCGCTCGCGCTGGCGCGCCGCGACCTGATAGACGCCGCGCGCCACGCGGACATCGCGCTCGGTTTCGAGGACGGTGACGGCGACCCGCGCCACGCGGTGGTGGCGCGGCGCGGCTCCAGCGGCTGGACGCTGCGCGTGCACGGGACCGCGGCGCACTCCTCGCAGATCTTCCGCGCCGACATCGGCGGCGGCGCGATCTACGAGGCTGCGCGCATCCTCGCGGCCTTCCACGATTCGCTGTCGCACGAGGCGCTGCTCACCGTGAACCCCGGCGCGATCGTCGGCGGGACGCAGGCGACCTTCGACACGCAGACGAGCCGCGGCACCGCCTTCGGCAAGAGCAACGTCATCGCCGACACCGCCCTCGTCTCCGGTGACCTGCGCACCATTTCGCCCGATCAACTGCAACGTGCGCGCGCGACCATGACGCGCATCGTCGCCGCCGCCTCCCCGCACACCTCCGCGCACATCGAGTTCGACGAGGGTTATCCGCCGCTCGCGCCCTCCGCCGGCAACCGCGCGCTGCTCGGGATCTACGACCAGGCAAGCCGCGACCTCGGACTCGGACCCGTCGAGGCGGTCGATCCGGCACGCGCCGGCGCCGCCGACATCTCGTTCACCGACGGCATCGTCGCCCAGGCGATCGACGGAATCGGCATGCGCGGTGACGGCGGACACACGGCGGGAGAGTGGGCGAACCTGCATTCGCTGCCGCGGCAGGCGAAGCGCGCGGCGGTGACGCTGGCGCGGCTGGCGGAGCGAGCGCCCGCTCGCCCCGCGACCCTTCGGAGATCGTCGAGCGCCAAGGGGGAACCCTCGTGGTAATCTCGGGCTGGCCGCCGTCCGGGCGACCAGGCGCATCACCCGGGAGAACCCCCCTCATGAAACTTCGTGCGAATGCCGTCGGTCTCATCGCGGCGATGCTGGCGTGCGTGTCCCTCCCCGCGGCCGTGCAGGCTTACCCCGTGGGCATCAGCTGCCACTGGCGGGACACCGGGCATCTGGGTCTGAACCTGTGGGGCCAGGAAAAGCACTGGACCACGATCATCGTCGAGGGCCCGATCGTGCAGGGGAAAACGATCCCCATTCACGGCACGCCCAGCACCTTCGACGCGGCATTCATGTACACCTTCACCATGATGGACGAGACGATGGCCACGATCGACAGCTTCGGGCTGGCCGACGTGCAGTCCTACGACATGGTGATCGAGCGTTCCACCGATCGCGCCGAGCCGGTCGTCACCTTCCGCATTCGGGACTTCCACGTCGTGGGCGTGGACGGATTCGAGACGCAGCAGCTGCCGGGCGGCGTGTTCACGGCGGACCTGCAACTGGCGTCGACCCGCCAGACCTCCGACTATCTCGAAGCGACCTACACAGGCGAGATGGTCACGATGCCGATGCAGTACAAGATTCCGGGAGTGCTCGACGGCGAGTTTCACACCTACGAGGACGCGACGCCCCAGGCGATCACGATCGTCGTTCCGGTGGATGCGACATCGGCCGCGGCGCCCGGCACGTGGGGAGGAATCAAGGCGCTCTTCCGGGACTGAAACGGCCGCGCGTCCGCTAACGCCCCGCGGCGGCGCGCTGCAGTCCGGCGTCGCGCAGCGCGAGGAGCGCGGCGTGGAGGTCGGTGGGCATCGGGGTGGCGTGGCCGGCGCCGTCGGTGCGGGTGACGGTCAGGCACGTGCCGGCGTCGGCGAGCCGGCGCGTGCCGTCGATGCGGGCCAGGCTTTGCGTGCGGCCCTCGAGCATGCACGCCATCGTGCTGTCGGCCGTCGCGCGCAGCGAGACGGTGCCGCTCGTCACATCGATCGCGGACACCGGCGTGTCGAAGTGCAACCGCGAGCCGCTGAAGCCTTCGCCCGTGGTGACGCGCAGTTCCCCGGCGTCGAGCACGATTCCCGCCGCGCGCCCGACCCACCGGCCGGGCCCCTGCGGCATGGTGAGCGCGGCGCCCGGCTCCGCCTCGAGCGTCGCGGTGCCGCCGGGCAACGAGATCCGCAATACCCCGCCGGGCTGAATCACCAGCTTGGCGCCCTCGCGGGCGGCGCTCGGCGTGGTGCGCAGCGAATCGTCGGGCACGATCCGTCCGTTGACCGCGATGCCGTGCGCTGCATCGATGATCCACGGCGCACCGCCGTTCGTGGTCGTCACGAACAGCAGGAAGGTGACGGCCGCGCCGAGCCCGGCCGCGCCGAACCAGAAGGCGCGCTTGCCGATTTCCTCGGGGGTGGCCGGTTCGGCCGGGGGGGTGTCGGTCATGGGAGGCGCAGTGTAGGCGAGCGGGCCGCCGGGAGCAAATGGCCGCCCGGGGACCGCGGCGCCTGCTTCGCCGGTTCCGTCTGCGTCGTCAGCAGCAGGCTCGCCATGTCGACGGCGCGCTCGGCGAGTTCGCGCGCACCGTCGTGCAACTCCGCACTGCGCTGCACGAAGGCGACGTTGCGTTCCC
>JBKJUD010000384.1:0-4837 GCA_046590735.1 Candidatus Eiseniibacteriota bacterium
GTTGACGCCGATGGAGCCGGTGGCGCCGAGCACCACGAGGCGCTGGCGCCCCTCGCGCACGCTCACCGCAGCACGCCGAAGCGGAACGCGTAGTAGACCACCGGCACCGCGAACAGCACCGCGTCGAGCCGGTCGAGGATGCCCCCATGGCCCGGCAGCGTCTGCGAGCTGTCCTTGATGTGCACGTCGCGCTTGATCAGCGACTCGACGAGGTCGCCGGCCTGGCCGGCCAGACTGGCGGCCGCGGCCACACCGATGCCGGCGGGGATGCTGAGGATGTCGGGCCGCAGCCACGCGATCACGCCGCCGGCGACCATCCCGCACACCAGGCCCCCGACGCCGCCTTCCACTGACTTCTTCGGCGAGATGCGCGGCGCCAGCGGCGTGCGCCCCCAGCGCGAGCCGACGAAGAACGCCGCGGTGTCGGTGGTCCAGCTCACCGTCAGCGCGAACAGCACGTAGATCCAGCCGTCGGCGTAGGGACGCGACGGCGACAGCGCCAGCGGCAACTCGCGCAGCAACACCAGGTGCGCGCCCAGCCAGCCGACATACATCACCCCGAACAGCGTGGTGGCGAGGTGATACACCGCGTAGCGCGTGTCGCGGCGAAACAGTTCCGATGTCATCAGGAGCAGCAGCACCAGCCCGAACAGCAGGTTGGTGTCGACCGAGACCAGCGGCGAGCGGCTCCACACCAGCAGCATGCCGCTGGCCACCCCGAGCAGCCGGTAGGGCCGCAGGCCCTTGGCGCGGATCATCCGGTAGAATTCGAACAGCCCGAGTCCGACGGTCATGCTCACCAGCGCCAGCCACCACAGCCGCCCGGCATGCACCGCGTACAGCACGATGGGTGCACCGATCACGCCGGTGAGGATGCGCAATCCCAAGCTCCGCCCGAACGCCTGCTTCTGGCGTTCGCTCGCCGGCTCGAGCCGCGCGGGCGCCTGCGGGGGCGTGCCGCCCGGCCGCCCGGCCGCGTTACTCAACGCGACCGAACCGGCGTTCGCGCCGCTGGTAGTTGGCGCAGGCGTCGAAGAGATGCTGGCGGCGGAAGTCGGGCCACAACACGTCGGTCATGTACAGCTCCGCATACGCCAGCTGCCACAGCAGGAAGTTGGAGAGCCGCATCTCGCCGCTGGTGCGGATCAGCAGGTCGGGGTCGGGCAGGCCCGCGGTGTACAGGCGCGCCTCGATCGCGCGCTCGTCGATGTCCTGCGCGCGCAACAGGCCGGCGGCAACGTCGGTGGCGAGCGCGCGCATGGCGTCGACCATCTCGGTGCGACCGCCGTAGGAGAGCGCGAGGTTGAGTGTCATGCCGGTACCCTCGCGCAGGAACTCGCGGGTCTCGTCGAGGGTGCGCTGCACGTTGGCCGGCAGGTCGGCAACCCGGCCGCTGACTCGCAGCGTGACCCCGTTGCGGCGCAGATCGTCGCGCTCCTCGACCAGCACCTCGCGCAGCAGCCGCATCAGCACGCTGACCTCGGGGCGCGGCCGCTGCCAGTTCTCGATGGAGAAGGTGTAAAGGGTGAGCACCTCGAGCTTCAACTGGACCGCGCCCTCGATGGTGTCGCGCACCGCCTGCTTGGCAGCCTCGTGGCCGCGCACCCGCTCCAGGCCGCGGCGGCGGGCCCAGCGGCCGTTGCCGTCCATGATGACCGCGATGTGGCGCGGCAAGTTGCCGGCGGCCAGCACCGCGTCGCGCGCGGCAATCGCCGCGGCGTCCGCGGACAGGGCGTCCACCGTGTGCCGCGTGGCCACGGCTAGACCTCCATCAACTCCGCGGTCTTCTTCTGCGCCATCTCGTCGAGCGCCTTGATGTGGCGGTCGGTAATCTTCTGCGCCTCGGCCTCGGAGCGCTTGATGTCGTCCTCGGAGGCGTGGCCGTCCTTGATCATCTTCTTGAACTGGTCCATCGCGTGGTGACGCACGTTGCGCACGCTGACCTTGCCTTCCTCGATGATGCGGCCCACGGTCTTGACCAGCTCCTTGCGGCGGTCCTCGGTCAGCGGCGGCACCGGCAGGCGAATCACGCTGCCGTCGTTGGACGGGGTGAGCCCGAGGTCGGACTTCATGATGGCCTTCTCGATGTGCACGATCATGCTGCGGTCCCACGGCTGCAGGACGATCAGGCGTGGTTCCGGCACGCCCACCGAGGCCACCTGGGTGACCGGCGTCAGCGTGCCGTAGTAATCCACCTTCACCGACTCCAGCAGCGCCGCGCTGGCGCGCCCGGTGCGCACGCCGGTGAGTTCATGGCGCACCACTTCCACCGACTTCTTCATCTTGTCTTCCATGTCGGTCAGGACGGTCTTGGGCATGGCTTACTCCGCGACGTTGGTGCCCACGGCCTCGCGCTGGACCACGCGCAGCAGGTTACCGGACACGTTCACGTTGAACACGATGAGCGGCAGCTTGTTGTCCATGCACAGCGAAATCGCCGTGGAGTCCATGACCTTCAGGCGCCGCGTCAGGACTTCGTGATAGGTCAGCGAGGGGTAGAACTCCGCGGTGGGGTCGAGCACCGGGTCGGCGCTGTAGACGCCGTCCACCTTGGTCGCCTTGAGGATGACGTCGCACTCGACCTCGATCGCGCGCAGCACCGCCGCAGTGTCGGTGGTGAAGTAGGGGTTGCCGGTGCCGGCGGCGAAGATGACGATACGGCCCTTCTCGAGGTGGCGCACCGCGCGCCGGCGGATGTAGGGCTCCGCGAACGCCTGCATGTCGATGGCGCTCATCACCCGCGTGAACAGACCGCGGCGCTCGAGCGCACCCTGCATGGCCAGCGAGTTCTGCACGGTGGCCAGCATGCCCATATAGTCGCCGGTGACCCGGTCGACGCCAGTGCTGGCCGCCTGCAGCCCGCGGAAGATGTTGCCGCCGCCGAGGACCATCGCAACCTGCACGCCGATCGCGTGCACGGCCGCAACTTCATCCGCGAATCGCTCGAGCTGGGCGGAGTCGATGCCGTAGCCGGCCTCCCCCGCCAGGCTCTCGCCGCTGATCTTCAGGAGAATACGGCGAAAAGTCCCTGCGCCGTTCTGGCCGCTCACGCCTGGCCGAGCGCGAAGCGCGTGAAGCGTCGGACGACGATGTTCTCGCCCATCTTGCCGCTCGCCGCCTTCACCATTTCCCCCACCGTGGTGTTGGGGTCCTTGATGAACGCCTGGTCGAGCAGGCAAACATCGCTGTAGTATTTCTCGATCCGTCCCTCGACGATCTTGTCGATGATGTTCGCCGGCTTGCCGCTCTCGGCGACCTGGGCGCGGAAGATCTCGCGCTCCTTCTCGATGACCACCTGGTCGAGTTCCTCGCGGGTGACCGCCAGCGGCGCGGCCGCCGCCACCTGCATCGCGAGGTCGCGCACCAACTGCCCGAACTCCTCGGTGCGCGCCACGAAGTCGGTCTCGCTGTTGACCTCGATCAGCACGCCCACGCGATTGCCCGGGTGGATGTAGGACTCGACGAGCCCTTCCTTGGCCTCGCGGCCCCCGCGCTTCTCGGCGCTGGCGATTCCCTGCTTGCGGAGCGCCTCGAGCGCGGCGGTCATGTCGCCGCCCGCGTCGGACAACGCGCGCTTGCAGTCCATCATGCCCGCGCCACTCTTCTCGCGGAGTTCCTTTACTGCTGCCGGACTGATTGCCATGCTGAACTCACTCTCCGTGCCGCGCCGGGCGCTCGCGCACCGGCGCCGTCATGTCGTTAGGGGTCGTCGACGCGCCTAGGCGCCGCTGGTCTCGCCGGCGCCACCGGCCGGGCTGTCCGGGGCCGCCGGGGCCGTGACCGGCTCCGGGACACCCGCGTCCACCGCCGCCGGGACCGCCGTCGGCTCCGCCACTTCCGCGACCGCCGCCGCGGCGCTGGCCGCGTCGCCCTCGCCCACCGACACGCCCTCGGACTTCGGCACCGACACCGCGCCCTCGCGCTGCTCGGCGTTGGTCTCGAGGATCACTTCGGCCACCATGCTGGCGAACAAGCGCACCGAGCGGATGGCGTCGTCGTTGCCAGGAATCGGGAAGTCGATCAGGTCCGGGTCGCAGTTGGTGTCGGCGATGCCGACGATCGGGATGCCGAGGCGATTGCATTCGGCCACCGCGATCTTCTCGCGCTTGCAGTCGACGACGAAGGCGAGGCCCGGCAGCATGTCCATGTTCTTGATGCCGGAGAACAGCTTCTCGAGGCGCAGGCGCTCCTTCTCGCGCATCGACGCTTCCTTCTTCGTGAGCTTGGCCAGCGTGCCGTCGGCGGCCATCTTCTCGATTTCGTGCAGGCGCTTGATGTTCAGCCGGATGGTCTTGTAGTTGGTGAGCATCCCGCCCAGCCAGCGCTCGGTCACGTAGTACTGGCCGCACGCCGCCGCGGCCTCGCGGATCGGGTCCTGCGCCTGCTTCTTGGTGCCGATGAACAGCACCGGCTTGCCGGCGAGCGCGTTCGCGCGGACCGCCTGCTTGGCGGCCTCCAGCGACTTCAGCGTCTTCTGCAGGTCGATGATGTAAATGCCGTTGCGCTCGATGAAGATGTACTTCTTCATCTTGGGGTTCCAGCGACGGGTTTGGTGCCCGAAGTGCACGCCCGCTTCCAGCAACTCCCGCATGCCGATCTGCTGCATTGTGATCACTCCTCTGTGCGTGAACATCCACCGCCCCGTGGCTTCGGGATCCCGCGCGCACCGCGCATCGGGACCACGAACGCTCACCGCTGGTGCCAGGCGCCACCGGCCCGTCCGGGCCGCCGCGCAATCGGGGCGTGAGAGATGGGACAGCGGCGAACCGCGGTCCGTGTGTGTCGGGTGGCCGTTGCGGCCGCAGGGCCGGCAACGGAGGAAACGGTCTAGCGCTTC
>JBKJUD010000008.1:0-7621 GCA_046590735.1 Candidatus Eiseniibacteriota bacterium
CCGCGGTCGTATCGAGCGGCGTGCTCGAGGCGCGCAGCGTCACCGCCAGCCGGATCGGCGCGGTGTCGTCGTCGCTGTCGCCCAGCGGCGTAGCGCTGATCACCGGCGCGGGCTCGAGCCAGCTCAGCGCGCGATCGAGCAGGGCGACCTGGTCGGACGTGTCAGGCAGTTCCTCGAGGCCGAAGCCGCCGAACAGCAGCCGGCCGCCGAGGCTGGCAGCGCCGAGGTCCGCGGTGAGCGCGGCGCTCGCGCCGTTGGCGCTGCCGGGTCCGCCGTAGAGCAGCGCGGTCTCCGCCGGCGCCACCGGCACCAGCACGCTCGGCCGTTCCGCAGGACCGCCCGGCACCGGCACCACCGTCGCCGTGAAGCCATCGAAGACGGGATCGTGCGTCACCCCCGCGACGCTGGTGGGTGCCGGGATATCGGCGGTGGAGGCGGTGCGCAGCACGCGGCCCAGGAACGGATCGATGACGAACTCGCGCGCGATCCCCTTGCCCAGCACCAGCGCGTGGCCGCCGGTGGCGAGGAACGATTCGAATGATGTCTTGTCGGCGGCCGTGAAGGTTTCGAATGTCGCGTCGCCGGTGAACCACAGGAGTTTGCCGTACGCCTGCATCGTCGCCAGCGACGGCCGCGTGCGGGTGAAGGTGGCGCGGTGTCCGGCGGCGGTGAAGGCGGCGGCGTAGAGGTCGCCGTAGTCGGGAAAGTCGGATGCGTTGACCACGAGCAGTTCGGCCCGGGTCAGGTCGAGCACGGCGCCGGTCACCCCCTCGGCGGGGACGGTCACGGCGACCACCGCGGAGTCGTACGGCACCGCGGGCACCACGCGCACGCTGTCGGGACCGACCGGGAGGCTGAGCGCGAAGACGCCGAGCGCGTCGGTCTCGATGGAGGCGGCGACCAGGCCGTCGAACAGCGCCTGCACCGTTGCGGGCACGCCGCCGCGCGTCAGTCCATCGGCCACCCGGCCGCTGAATGTCGCCCGCGCGCCCGGCGTGAGCGCGATCGCGAGCGACTGCGGCACGTCCAGCGGCAGCGTGGTGCTCACCGTCAACGGCGCGTACCCGAACGCGCGGACCGTGTACGACACGGCGCTGGCCAGCGGGCGCAGGCTGAAGGAGCCGTCGGCGCGGCTGCGGATCGCCACCGTGGCATCGCCGCTGGTGACGACGAGCGCGGCATCGCCGATCGGCGCACCGGTGACCGCGTCGCGCACCACTCCCGCGAGCCACGGCCGGCCGGTGAATGCCGCGGTGACCGCACCGTAGGCGTCGATGCGGCCGGCGCCCGAGGCGAGGTCGGCGCCCGCGGGTGCGAGGTCGACGGCCGAGGACGCGAGAGCGGCCCGCACCCCGTCGGGCGGGAGCAGTCCGTTCGCCTGCCGCATGAGCGCCGCGACGCCCGCGACGAACGGCGCGGCCTGCGAGGTGCCCGACAGCACCGCGTAGCCGCCATCGGGCACGCAGGAGTACATGTCCGCGCCCGGCGCGACGAAATCCGGCTTCGCGAACGTGCCGACCGCCGGCGGATGATTCCACGTCACCATGCCGCGCGCGCTGAACTCCGCGACCAGGTCCGCGGCCGTGCTGGCGCCGATGCCCAGGCAATCCGGGACGGTGGCCGGCGCGCTCAACGACTGCGGCGCGTTGCCCGAGGCCGCCACCGGCACCACGCCGAGATCGACCATGGCGTGCAGCGGATCCACGAACGCGCCCACCGTATCGATGGTGCCGAAACTCATGTTGATGATGTCGGCGCCGTCGTCGGTGAACGGATCGCCGTCGGGATCGAGCGCCCATTCCATGCCGCCGATGATCTGCGCCTGCCGCCCCTCGCCCCCGGGCAGCACGAGGCCCGCCATCAGCGAGGCCCCAGGCGCGACGCCGATCGCCGGCCCGCTGGCGCTGCCGCCGACGGCGATGCCGCTGACGTGCGTGCCGTGCTCGGCGGAGTCGTGCGGCTCCGACGACGGGACCTGCTGCGATCCGTCCGCCGCGAAGGTGGCCCAGCCGCCGGGATAGGTGGGATCTTGGCGGTCGCGCGTGAACAGGCGGCCGTCGAGATCGGGATGCGTGATGTCGACGCCGGTGTCGAGCACGCAGATCTTCACGCCGCGGCCGGTGAGGCCGTACACGCGCACGGCCTCGTCCACTCCGGCGAGCGAGCGGGGCGCCCACGTCGCCTCGGCGTGTGCCCGCAGGGAAAACGCGCGCGCGTCGATCCGCACCACGGCATTCTCGCGCACCCAGCGGACATCGGGGCGGCGCGCGAGTTCGGCACGCAACTGCGGCGTGACTTCGGCGGCGATCAGCGGCGCCAGCCAGAACGCGTGCGCGGCGCCGGCCTCGCCCGCACGGCGCGCGACGCCGAGGCGATCGAGCACCGCGGCTTCGCTGGCGGCCGACGTGTGACGAAGGCTGGCCAGGCGCGCCGCGCGCGAGGCGGCCGACGGTTCGGAGGCCGGCACGGCGCGCACCGCGATCAGTACGCTTTCGTGCGATTCCGCGGTGAGGGCGCTGCCCGGCATCCCCCCGGCCACGCAGAGCCACACCAGGCACATCCGAATGCTGCGGGGCACGTGCAACCTCCCGGGACCGGGCGCACCAGGGCGCTGGCTAACGTCCGTGTGTGGGGGATGATTCGTTCCGATGCTAGTGCGCGGGGGGCAGGCGGTCAACGCGCCTGACGCCGGTCAAGCCCTCGCCGCTTGACCCGGCGCGCCACGGCTCTGTACGATGGGGCGGTTGGGTCCGCCCAGCTCAATGCCCGTTCGCGGCGCGGCTCTCGTGTGCCGCCGCACGAGCAGCCCCCTCCCGGTCTCGCAGCCATGACGCGAATCGCACGCTGTCGGTGCAGGCGCCGCGCTGTCCGCGTTGCTGACTCGTCCGGAGGAGCTCATGCCCGCTCGTGAATCCACCCCCCGCCGCCATGACGTCGCCGGCCTCGCGCTCGCCCTGTCCGTCAGCTCTCTCGGCTGCCTCGTCGCCGCGTCGAGCCCCACCTCTGCCGCGTGGGCGCCGCAGGGCGCGCAGTTCGCAGTCGCGGGCGACCAGCTGACCCCCGTCACGCTGGCCGACGGCGCCGGTGGCATGTTCGTCGCGTGGAGTGACGGCCGCGGGCTCTCGATGGACATTTACGCGCAGCACCTCGACGGCAACGGCAACGCGCTCTGGAGTCCCACTGGCGTGCCGGTGTGCACGGCGAGCAACAACCAGACCGGCGTGAAACTGATTTCCGATGGCGCCGGCGGCTTCATCGCCGCGTGGTTCGACCTGCGGACCGCGACCGGCCTCTATGCCCAGCGCGTCACCTCCACCGGCACCTCGCTCTGGAAAGCCAACGGCTTCCAGGTCGCGGCTCTGACCTGCCTGCAGTCCTTCGCCCTGTGCACCGACGGCGCCAACGGCGCGCTGTTCACGTGGGAGAAGTGTTCCGCCGTCACCGCCACCGACATCGGCGCGCAGCGCGTGAACTCCGCCGGCACGGTGCGCTGGGGCACCAGCGGCCTCACCGTCTGCCAGTTCGCCAACAACCAGACCTCGCCGGGCATCGCGCTGTGCGACGACGGCACCGGCAACTGCGTCATCTCATGGGCCGATGGACGCGACGGGACGCAGGCCGGCGTCGGCATCTTCGCGCAGAAGGTCTCGGCGGCGGGCTCGCCGCTGTGGCAGACCGGCGGCGCCCCGGTCACGCAGTACGTCGCCGCGTCGTTGCAGTGGCCGGTGAGCGTCTACGGCGACGGTGCCGATGGCGCGGTGATCACCTGGTACGACGCCGGCATCGGCACCTTCAAGGTCTGGCAGCAGCGCATCAACGGCGCCGGCCAAAGCCTGTGGCAGCGCGGGGGCATCCGCGTGGGCACCGCGCTCGGCGCGCAATACTATCCGGTCGTCGTGCGCGACGGCCTCGGCGGCACCATCGTCTCGTGGTACGACGTGCGCGACGATCCCCTGGGCGACCTCTACATCCAGCGCATCTCCAGCGCTGGCGATCTGCAGTGGGATGCCACCGGCCAGCCGCTGGTGATCGCTCCCGGCGAGCAGTTCACGCCGTCGCTCTCCGCCGACGGCCTCGGCGGCGCCTTCGTGGTCTGGCAGGACGCGCGCGCCGACACCGCCTACGACATCTACGCGCAGCACGTCAGCGACACCGGCGCGCCGCAATGGGGCGATGCCAACGGCACGCCCATCGGGCAGGCGCCGCTCTACCAGGTCATGGCCGCTTCGTCGGCGGACGGCGCCGGGGGCGTACTCGCGGCCTGGCAGGACTACCGCAACAACATCGACTACGACGTCTATGTCACCCGCGTGCCGAACCAGGCGGTGGCGATCGGCGATCCTGCAGGCCCTGCCGTGGCGCGGCTACGGGTCGAGCCGTCGCTGCTGGGCCGCGGGCAGAAGTCCGCGGAGATCGCCTTGGCCGGAGTGCGGGAATCGTCGGCCGAACTGGTAATCAGCGACGTGAGCGGGCGCGTGGTGCAACGGATGACCCTGCAGCCCAACGGGGCCGGCGACGTGCGGGCGCGCTGGGATGGCGCGGGCGCGGATGGCCGCGGAGTCCCCAGCGGCGTCTACGCCGTGCATCTGCGCGCGGGTGCGCGGGCCTGGCGGCAGAACCTCGTGATCGTACGGTAGGACGGGAGACATGATGGCACGTCCGACAGGGCGAAGCGCCGGCGCGCGCGTCGCTCGCTCGCTCGGCGCAGTTGCAGTGATGCTGGTGTGTGCCTCGACCGCCCGGGCGGCGGCGAACGCGGGCGGCGTGGCATACCTGTCGTGGGATCTCACCGACACGATGTCGACCCTGCCGACGCTGCCGGCCTCCACCCGCACGCTCTACGTGCGGGTCGGCTTGGTCCACGAGGTCAAGGGCATCGAGTACACATTGCGATGGACCCATGCCAATGGGTCGGGCTGCGTCACCGTGAACTCTCTGGTCGAGGCGCCCGACGACGAGTGCACCTGGGCGCTGCGCGGGCCGGCGGTGCCCATCACCTCGACCCCCGACACGCTCGAACCGCAGCGCGTGTTCGTCGCCCGCGCCGTGCCGATCGAGCAGTTGACGCACTGCCCCTCCGGCACCGTCGCCGGCGTGACGCTCAACTTCGGCAACTGTGCCGATGCCGCCGAGGGCATGAACTTCTGCCTCGAGTCGTTCCTCGTCCTCGATGGGCAGAACGCCATCGACTCGCTCACGATTGCCGGCGATGCGCGCATCGGCGGCGGCACGGTAGTGCGCGCGTGCGGCCCGCTACCGCGCCCCCGCATCGACCGCCTGATTCCCAGCGATGCATTGTATGGCTCGACCCCGACGATAGTCGTGAGCGGGTTCAACTTCCTCGAGCCGAGCGACGTCCGGCTGGCCCGGTCCGGGGGCGACACCTTGCGCCCCATCGCGATAGCGTATCGCAATGCGTCCGAAGTCTCGGCCACCTTCGACCTGAGCCGCGTCCCCTCGGGCATGCAGTCGCTGTTCGGCAACTGGACGCTGCTGGTCCTCAATCCCGACGGACAGGGGCCCTCGAGGGTCGCGACCTTCGTGATCAAGGTGCCGGCCGCGCAGATCGATTCGATCCGTCCGGCGGCGCTGTTCTCCGGGCCCGGCCGGGGCCGCACCACCACGGTGCGGTTCCACGGCAGCAAGTTCTTCCTCAATCCGACGGTGCCGCTGGTGCGCCTCACCAACGGCAGCGCCGTCCTGTCCGGCGCCAACACGCGCCTGGAGTCGCCGACCGTGCTGGCGGCGGAGTTCACGGTGCCCGACTCGCTGCCGCAACTGGCCAGCGCGGACATCGGCGATCACGCCTTCACGGTGACGGTGCAGAACCTCGCGTCCTCGGAAACCACCATCAGTCGCGGTATCTACCTGTACCGGCCGGCGCCGCTGCTGTTGGGCGTCACCACCACCGCGGACCTCACCGGCAACCGGGTGGAGTGGTCGCTGGACGGGGCGACCTCCGGCAGCCGCTTTCGGGTCACGCGCGAGTCATTCAAGTGCGGCGTGCTCGATCGCAGCGCGACGGTGTTCGACAGCACCTTCACCCGCGGCACGCGTTTCCACTTCCTCGACACCCATCCGCCGATCGGCCGGCAATTGGTGTACAGCGTGCGCCACGTCTACCTGATCGGGTTCACCGATTCGGTGGTGGCGCAACTGACCAGCCCCGATTCCGTGGGCACGCGCTGCATCGACGGCGGCGGGGGCGGTGGTGGGGGTGGTGGCGGTGGCGGGTCGGAGAACGGCGTCGTGCTCACCGGCTCGACGTTTCATCCGCCTGCCTCGGGGGCGCGCATCCTGATCTCCACGACGGAGGCGAAGGCGGCGCGCGCCGTGGTCTACGACCTGCGCGGGCGCCGCGTGGCCGTGCTCTCCGACGGCACCGTGGAGGCGGGCGACACCGAACTGGACTGGCGCGGCCGGCGCGACGACGGCGGCGAGGCGAGTCCCGGCATCTACATCCTGCGGCTGACCGTGGGGACGACGACCACCGCACACCGCCTGGTCCTGGTGCGGTAACGGCGGCGCGTGCCGCCCGCTAGCCGCGCGGTGCGAGCGCGGCGTCGTCGACCTCTTCCCACTCCTCAGTGCGCGGATTCTGCCGGTACACCTTCATGCGGTCGGACTTCTCGGTGTCCGAGTAGATGTATTCGGTGGACGCGCCGCCCCCGGCGCGGTTGGTGAAGTGTTGCTTCCGGTCGAGGACCACCGGGCGCACCGTGCGTTCCACCTTCATCACGCCCATCGGCGCCTGGAAGATCACGGTCTCGATCTCGCCCGGGCCGTTCGGCACGTCCTCGATGGTGCGATCGAGCATGGTGAACTGCCGATCGATGCGTTCCAGCAACTCGATCCACTTGTCCTCGGTCACGCTTTCTCCTCCTGCGCTGGCGTCTGCGGGCTTGCAACTGCCGCGTCGCTGCTCCATAAATCCATTGGGCTGGCCGCCGCACGGCCCGTCACGCGCGCCGCCGGCGCTTCGCGGGGCGCGGCGCGGGCGGCTTGCGGGCCACCACCAGCATCGGGTCCTGCGCGTCGTGCCACGGCGTCTCGCTGTCGTACGCGCCGTGGATCGCGCGCAGCTCGAATCCACACTGCTCGAGTAGCAACGCGAGCTCGGCGGGGAACAGCCAGCGCTGGGTCAGCGTCGCCCGGCGGCGGGTCAGCAGCCCCTCGGCGGTGAGCAGATCATAGGTCATCTCGGTGACCGTTGTCTGGGTCGCGAAATCGGGCCGGCGAATTTCCCAGCAGGTCGTCGACCCGCCATCAGCCCACGGCATCACGTACACCTGTCGCAGACGATGGGCGTCGGGATTGAGGATTTCGCCGTAGGGCGATCCCAGTTCCATCAGCAGTAGCCCGCCCGGCGCCAGCGCGCGGTGGACGGTCTGCAGCGCGGTGCGCTGGCCCCCGGGCTCGGCGACGTGCAGCAGCGAGTTGAAGGCCCAGATCGCGGCCTGATGCCCGCCCGGCACAACGTCGCGCGTGAGGTCGCCGTGCAGCCAAGTGATGCGGAGCAGCTTTCGTGCCGATAACGACCCGGCATTCTCGGCCGCGATCGCCAGCATGGCCGCGGAGCGTTCCACCGCGCTGACGCGGTAGCCGCGCTCGGCCAGCGCCA
>JBKJUD010000393.1:0-3112 GCA_046590735.1 Candidatus Eiseniibacteriota bacterium
CCCGCGACCCGCGCGAATCGCCGTTCGAGGAGTTCGAGCGCCGGTTGCTCGGCGCCTTCGTCGCGCATGTCGCCGCGGTCCGGATGCCCGCGCGCGCGCCGGCTCCCGCGCCCGCACCGCTGTTGCGCCCGGTTCGCCGGACGCGCGCCGCGGCGGCCTGAGGAAGTTTCCCTCCCAATCGGACGGCGCGTGGGAACTCGTCTCGCGCGCCGTTTTCGTGCCTGACGCGGCGCCGCCGACCCTGCACGTTCGGCACCGCGCCTTGTCCGGCCGTCCCCATCGCATGTCATGGCACGGCCGTGATAGTTCGCGCCCCATGTGCCTCGGTGTTGCCTTGGGGGCTGCAGATCGACTGGGGCCGCTTCCGGGCCGGCGGACCCTAACCTTCGTCCGGGCCGGGCCGGGGCGCCCCTGGTTCGGCCAACGGGTGCCGCACCACCGGCCGCGCCATCTCGAACAGGTCGCGCGTGCGCGCATACCGCGCCCCGCCGAGGCGGGCGATGGCGTGCAGGCGCGCGTCGTCGGGCATTCCCCTGGGCGTCGCGACGTCATCGCGCACCAACGCCCACACCACTTCTGCGATGACCAGCGTGGAGGCATGCGGCATCACGCCGACATCGAGCATCTGCACGACCCGACATTCCATCGCCACGGGCGCTTCCAGCACGCGCGGCGGTCGCACATGCTGGCTCGGCACCGCGGTCAATCCGCTTTGCGTGAACTCGCTGACGCCGTAGGGCCAGTCGCCGGAAGCTGTATTCATGGCGGAGGCCAGCGCCTCATCCACCACGTGCACGACGCATTCGCCGAGCAGTTCGAGATTGCGCACGGTGTCCTTCTTCTCGCCGCGCCGCCGGATGACCGAGAACACGATCGTCGGCGGATGCGAGGTGACGCCGGTGAAGAACGAGAACGGCGCGAGGTTCGGGACATCATCGGGGCCGAGGGTCGAGACGAAGGCGATCGGCCGCGGCACGATCGCGCCGATCAGGAACGCATACGCGTCGCGCACCGGCAGGGTGGCGAAGTCGAGCGAATGAAACGCCGCGCTCACGCGGCGCCGTCCGCGTCAGGATCGGCGTGGAAGCGATGCAGGAAGCGATGGAACAGCGGCGCGAACAGCACGCCGACGACACCGAGGAACGCCACGCCGCTGAACAGGGCGTAGAACCCGGCGAACAGCTTGCTGGCGTCGGTGGTCATCGGGTTCACCGGTCCCATCCCGGTGAGAATCATCGACGCATTCAGGAAGGCATCCACCCAGTCGAGGCCCTGCGTCCAGTGATAGCCGAGCATGCCGATGCCGAGTGATCCGGCGATCAGCGCCGCCGATAACACGAGGATGCGCGCCTGGCGGGTCACGAAGACACGCCAGGGGAGCAGGGGCGCGGAGCGGTGTTCGTACATGAACGGTCTCCCTGGGTTCCCGGATCGCCTTGCAGGCGGCGCAATGAGCGGCCGGCGGCGGAGCTGCGCGGCCACGCGGCGCTGTCACCGCACGCGCGCGCCCGCTACACTACGTCCCCATGGAATTCTTCGTCACCCGCCATCTGCCGACCCTGCTGCTCGCCCTGACCTTGGCGGGCTGGGGGGCACTGGTGGGCGCCGAGCGCACCAGCACGTGGTCGCGGCGCACGCGCCTGGTCGCCTACGGCGCCGCGACGGCGGTCACGCTGGTGGGCCTTTACCTGTTCGCGGTGATCGACCCGCGCGCCGAGTTGCTCGGCAAGGTGTACTGGCACGGCCCGCGCGGCGACCACCAGGTGGCGCTGACCTTCGACGACGGCCCGAACCCGCCGTATACCGAGCAGGTGCTGGAGATCCTGCGGGAGAACCGCATCCACGCGACGTTCTTCCTGATCGGGCGCAACGTCGACACCTACCCGGCGCTGACCCGGCGGATCCTGCGCGAGGGCCACGCGATCGGCACGCACACCTACGATCATCCCGATTACATGGCGCTGCGCGAGACGCCGCGACATATCGCCGCACAGATCAAGGGCGGCGTCGAGGCCAACATCCGTGCCACCGGCGAACGCCCGGTGTTGTTCCGGCCGCCCCTAGGCTTTCGCAATCCGTTCTACTTTCGCGCGGCGCGCGCCGAGCATCTGATCGTGGTGGAATGGTCTTGCCGTGCCTTCGACACCAAGGATCCCGGCAGCGGGGAAATCCAGCGACGCATCCTGGCCGGGGTGCGCGACGGCGCGATCATCCTGCTGCACGACGGCACGGATACCCGTCACGGCGGCGACCGCAGCCAGACGGTGGCCGCGCTGCAGCCGATCATCGACGAGTTGCGCCGGAAGGGCTATCGCTTCGTGACAGTGCCCGAAATGATGGGACTTGAGTGATGACCGCCCCCACGCTGCCGCGCGAATCCGCGGCGCGCGTCCGGCAAGCGACCGCGGCCGACGTCGGTGTCTGCGCCGCGCTGTACGCGCAGGGGTTCGAGCGAGGCCTGCGCGCGCTCTTCGGCCGGATGCCGCGCACCGCGCTGCTCGAGGACATGCTGCTCGCCTACCTCCGCGTCGAGCCCGCGGGATTCCTGGTGTGGGTGGCCGCGGACGACGCGCGGCCCGGCGGCTACCTGCTGGTGACGCGCAGCCTGGCGACGCTGGCGTGGCGGATCACGCTATCCGCGGCGGTGCCGCGCGCGCTGGTGCGGCTGGCACGCGGCGCGTACGGCATCGGGGATCCGCGCGTGCTCGCGCACGCCGCGGGCGGGCTGTGGGGATTCGCGCGTCGGGCCGGCGACTACCGCCAGGCGGGCGACGCGCAGATCGTCTCGATCGCGGTGCGCGATGGACTGCGGGGCGCCGGCGCCGGCCACGCGCTGATGCGCGCCGGCCTCACCTATCTCGAGGATGTGCGGGTCTCCGAGGTGCGCCTCGAAGTGCAACCGGACAACGAACCGGCGCAGCGGCTCTATCGCCGATTGGGCTTCGAGATGCGCGGCGAAATCCCCAGTCCGCTGGGCAAGGCGCTGGTGATGATCCGCGCCCTGCGCGCGAAGGGCGCCCGGCGCCGCGGCCCGGAAGGCCGCCGCTAGCCGCTAGTTGAGCCGGAGGTCCGCGGGCATGCGCGAGAGGAAGGTGTTGTAGGGCCCCAGCGA
>JBKJUD010000196.1:0-2688 GCA_046590735.1 Candidatus Eiseniibacteriota bacterium
ACGTCGGTCGCGCTGGATGACCTGTGGGCCTTGAACCTCGCGGACGGCGGCAGCTGGACGCAACTCCTGCCCGCCACCGGCGGCCCGGTCGCGCGCGGCGGCGGCGTGTTGGTGTTCGACGCGCCGCGCAATCGCCTTGTCGCGTGGGGCGGCTATCGCACCACGTACCTCAATGACGCCTGGTCCCTGCCCTTGACGGAGCCGCTGGGATGGCAACCTCTCACGCCAACCGGAGCGTGGCCGGGGGCGCGATGGCTGACAGCCGGCTGCTATGATGCGTTGCGCGGACGGATAGTCGTCATGGGCGGACGCGGAGCGGGAGGGCTCGACCTCAAGGACACTTGGGCGTTGTCCCTGGCGGGCGCGGAGGCGTGGCAGGATCTGGCGCCCCAGAACGCCGTGATGGCGCCTTTGGAATCTCACACGCTTACCTACGACGCACTGCACGACGCTGCACTCCTCTTCGGAGGGTACAACGGCTCCATCTATGGCGCTCTCTGGACCCTCCCCCTCCCCACGCTCACCTGGCGTCAGGAATTCCCCGAGATCTACGTCGGCGGCCGCCCCGCTCCGGTGCGCGACGCCTGCGGCATCTACGATCCCTTACGCGATCGCCTCGAACTCTACGGCGGCAATCTCGGCCCCGATCCCTACACCCCCGACTACGCCATCAGCCGCAACTGGCTGCGCTTTGCCGCGCCCCTGGCCTGGATCTACGAAACCGATCTCGGCTCGACCATCTGGAATCGCGAGGGCGCCGTCGCGGTCTATCACGCCGGCCGCGACGAGATGCTCCACTTCGGCGGGGAGACCTCTCGCGTCTGCGACGGCACCTGCTTCACCTACTACAACGACCTGCACACGCTGCAACTCTGGAACGGCGGCGGCGTGTGGCAGTCGCTCGCCACCACCGGCACGCCGCCCGCCGCGCGCGCGTTTCCCTCCCTGGTCCACGACACGATCCGCGACCGGCTGCTGCTGTACGGCGGCACCGGCGACACGGTGGACGGCGGCGTGTGGGCACTCGATCTCACGCAGACACCCGCCGTCTGGAGTCCGCTGGGGGTGACGGGCACGCCGCCCAAGCGCTACGGCCATGGCGCGGTGTACGACCCGCTGCGCGACCAGATGCTGGTCTTCGGCGGCATCGCGAATACGGCCGCGGTGAATGAGGTGTGGGCCCTCGATCTCGCGCAGTCCCCGGCGGCCTGGCGGCTGGTCACCCCCCTGGGCCCCGCACCCAGCGGGCGGCGCGGATGCGCGTTCGTCACCGACACCGACCGCGACCGCCTCGTGGTGTTCGGCGGCGAGGGGACACTGGGCGTGACACTGAACGATTCCTGGGCGTTGCCGCTCACCGGGGCGCCGGTGTGGCAGCCGTTGCAGCCCGCAGGGGCGCTGCCCCTCCCGCGCACGGCGATGGTGGCGGTGTATGACCCGACGCGCAGCCGCCTGGTCATCGAGGGGGGGTGCGCGGGCACGTACAACATCGGGGAGACCTGGGCGCTGACCTGGGACCGCGCCACCACCGCGCGCGGGAGCGACCCCGCCGCGCCGCCCCCCCGCGCGGCGGTGCTGCGCGTCACCGTGCGCGACGCTGGCTCGCCCACGCCGCGCCTGCGGGTGCGGCGCGCACCCTCCGGCGACACGACGCTGCGCCTGTTCGACCTCCGCGGCCGCCGGGTGTGGGACACCACGCTCGCGGGATCCGCCGCGCCCAGTGCCGTGACCCTGCCGCCGCTCGCGGCCGGCGCCTACGTCGTGCGGGCGGAGCAAGGCACGGCCCGCGCGCACGCCACCGTCGTCGTGTTGCGGTAGCCCGCAGCCGTCCCGGCAGCCCGCACGCCGTTGATGCGGATTTCCGACCTTCGCGACATTGCACGAGTCGGAGAGCTGCCGTCCGACGAGAGGAGACCGCGACATGCGTGCTTTAGCGTTTCTGGGTGCGGCGCTCCGACCGTCGTGCCTCCTGGTAATCGCGGCCCTCTCGTGTGGTCGGGCCTCCGCCGTCGCGGCGCAGCTGCGGCCTGACGACCTCCCGCTGACTTTTTCGCAAATGGATAGCCTCACTCAAGCCCAATGCGATGCGAGAGGCAAATCCCGTCCGGGGACGGCGTTGGATCGAATCGGTAGGGACTCCCTCTCGATCATGAAGTCGCCGCGCACGACTGAAGCAGTCCACAAGGCCGCAACACAAGCGGGTCCGTTGGATGGCACGTGGGAGAGCCTCGCCCCTGTCGGGCTTCCTGGCGGGAGATTCGCACACGTCATGGCGATCGACGAGGTGCACCACCGCATGATCATCTTTGGGGGATATGGCGCCATCAACGGCTGGACCGACACGTGGGCGCTCGACCTGTCCGCGCCAACGTATGAGTGGGAACGCGTGGAGACGACAGGCGACGTGCCGGGATCGTCGACCTACGGGACCGCAATCTACGATGCCGCCCGCAATCACCTCGTCGTGTGGGCCGGCAGTCGCACCAACGAGACATTCGTGCTGGACCTCAACTCCACGCCCGCCGTGTGGACGCATCTCCAGCCCCCGGGTGCACGACCCGCCGTGCGGAACTACGCCATGTCGGTGTACGACGCCGCCGGGGATCGCATGCTCCTGTTTGGGGGAGGCACGTCGGTCGCGCTGGATGACCTGTGGGCCTTGAACCTCGCGGACGGCGGTGGCTGGAC
>JBKJUD010000264.1:0-4723 GCA_046590735.1 Candidatus Eiseniibacteriota bacterium
GTGTTCGCGGTCGGCGTCGCCGACACCATCCTGCCCTCGCTGATCGATCCGCACCTCGCGCGCCATGCCGCGGCGGCCGGCGGTGAAGGTCCCGAGATCCACATCGTGCGGTGCGGCACGTACGCCCTCATGCAACAGGCACGCGTGGCGCTGGTCGCCTCCGGGACCGCGACCCTCGAGGCGGCGTACTGGGGTTGCCCGATGGTGATCGTCTATCGCGTCTCGCCGGTGACCTGGCAGATCGCGCGGCGCGTCGTGACGCTCCCGTATATCGGACTGCCGAATTTCGTGCTCGGGCGCGCGGCGATTCCCGAGTGCCTGCAGGGCGACCTGACGCCCCGCGTGGTGGTGCCGCAGGTGCTGCCATTGCTCGATGCCACGCCGGCGCGTGCGACGATGCTGGAGGACCTGCGCGAGGTGCGCGGGGCGCTGGGCGGGACCGGGGCCTCGACGAACGCCGCGCGGATGGCGCTGGAATTGCTCGCGTCCACGGAGCGCACGTCGCGCGCGCGCGGCGCATGACACTCGCATCCTTGACCCGGCCGGCGGCCGCGCCGCTCGAGGCCGCGAGCCGGATGGCAGGGGAGGCGTGGAGCGCACGCGAGCCGCAGCTGACCGGCTGGGCGATCGCGTCGCTGCTGACGCTGCTGCGCGGGACGTGGGCCGTGGAGCGCTTTGCCCTGGACGTCGCGGGGGCGCGGAGGCCGGTCGCCGAGCCGGTGCGCAATCCGAGTGTCCGCCGCCTCTACGTGTTGTGGCACTGCGACGCCATCGTCGCCGCTGCCACGCACATGCTCCTGGCCCCCGCGGTGCTCGCGAGTCACCATCGCGATGGCGAGCGGGTGAGTGGGGCTCTGCGCCGCCTGGGGTACCCCGTCGTGCGCGGCAGCACCCGACGCGGCGGAGCGCGGGCGATCTTCAGCCTGTCGCACCTGGCGCGCTCCGGACATGACCTGGCGGTGACGCCGGATGGACCGCTGGGACCGGCGGGACACGTAGGGCGCGGCGTCGTGGAGGTTGCGCGCCGCGCCGGGCTGGAAATCGTCCCGGTGGGATTCGGTATCTCGCGGGCGTGGACGTTCGCGACGTGGGACCGCACGCGATTGCCCTGGCCGGGGGCGCGCATTCACATCGTCTACGGGCCGACGGTGGATGTCGGCCGCGACTGCCTCTCGGTCGAAGCGGTGCGCGGCGAGGTGGAAGCCGGCCTCGCGCGCGCCCAGACGGCGGCGCGCGAGGCCGCCGCATCCCGGTGACGCGGTGAACGTGAGTCGCGCCGCCTACTCGCTGGCCGGCGCCGCCGCGGTCGCGCTGTGGTTGCCGTGGGGCGCGGCGCAACACCTGCGTGGACGCACGCAGTTCGACGCGCGACTCGGTCGCCGCCGCGCGCGCCGCGGGGCGGACGCGCCGCTGTGGATCCACGCCGCGTCGGTGGGCGAAGTGAATGCGGCCGCACCGGTGGTGCGCGAGTGGCTTTCCCGGGCGCCCGGGACCCCGCTGCTGTGGACGACGCAGACGATGACGGGTCGCAGCCGCGCCGAGCAGCAGTTCCCGGAGGCGATGGTGATGCTGGCGCCCTTCGATGCATGCGGCGCTCCGGCGCGGCTGCTGCACGCCGCATCCCCGCTCGCAGTGCTCGTCGCCGAGACCGAAATCTGGCCGGGCTGGCTGCACGCGGCGCGGCGCGCAGCAGTGCCGGTGGCCTTCATCAATGCGCGCATGTCGGCGCGATCGGCGTCGCGCTACGCACGCGCGGCCAGCCTACTCGCCCCCGAGTGGGCGCAGGTGAGGTTGGTCGCGGCGCAGTCGGCCGCGGATGGCGCGCGCTTCATCGCCGCGGGCGCGCGGCCGGAGTCCGTCGTCATCACCGGCAACACCAAATGGGACCAGGCGGCGGGGGACGATGTGCTGCGCTCGTCGGCGCTGACCGCGTGGTTGCGCGACACGCGCCGCGCCGTGCTGGTCGCCGGAAGCACGCGCCCCGGGGAGGAACACCCCATTGCTGCCGCCGCGCGCGCGCTGCGCGCCGGCCAGGCCGCGCCGCTGCTGGTCGTCGCGCCGCGGCATCTCGAGCGCGTCGCCGAGTGCGAGGACGCGGTGCGTGCCGGGTGGCCGGGTGTGCGCGTGTTGCGCTGGAGCGCGGCGCGCGGGGCGCCTCCGTCAGCAGCATTCGATGTCCTCCTGCTCGACACCCACGGCGAACTCGCGGCCGGCTATGCCGCCGCGACTGCGGCGTTCGTCGGCGGGACCCTCGTGCCGCTCGGCGGCCACAACGTGGGCGAGCCCGCGCTGGCCGGCGTGCCGGTGGCTTTCGGCCCCTCGACGGCGAACTGCGCGGACATCGCCGACGCGCTGCTCGCGGACGAGGGCGCGGTGCGGGTGCACGATGCCGCGACGCTGGCGGACGCGTGGCAGCGCTGGCTCGACGATCCCGCGGCGCGCGCGCGGTCGAGCGCGGACGCGGTCGCCGCGGTGCGCGTGGCACGCGGCGCCGCCGTCCGCACCGTGGACGCGCTCCAGCGATGCGGCATCCCGATGGCGCCCCATGCGTGACGCCGCTTCCGAGGCCGCGCGTGCATGGATCGCCGCCACCTTGGCCGGCGACCCAGGTCCGCTGCGCACCGCGTGGCGCACCGCGGCGATCCCCGCAAGTCGCCTCTACGCCCTGGCCGCCGCGCGCGCGCGCGACCAGTGCCGCCGGCGCGCGCAACCGATGTCCGGCGTCGTCGTGGTCAGCGTCGGCGGACTCACGCTCGGCGGCGCCGGCAAGACGCCATGCGCTGCCTGGGTGGCCGGGCTGCTGCGTGAGTGGGGACTGATGCCTGCGGTGATCTCGCGCGGTTATCGTGCCGCCCTCGGCGCGGGAGAAGTCCGTCGCGCCGCCCCCGGCGACGCCGCCCGCTGCGGCGATGAACCCGCCGAGCTCGCACGGCGCCTCGGCGACGCGATACCCGTGTTCGTTGCGCGCGACCGGTGGCGCGCCGGCGAGGCCGCGCGCGCGGCGGGGGCCACCGCGCTCGTGCTCGACGATGCATGCCACATCTACCGGCCGCAGCCGCAATTTCGCCTCGTCGTGCTCGATGCCCGCCGGCCGTGGGGGAGTGGGCGCGTGGTGCCGGCCGGCGATCTGCGCGAGCCCGCTTCCGCCCTGCGTGACGCCGACGCCGTCGTGCTCACCCGCGCCGCCGGCGCCGACACCCGCGCCGTGCGCGAGGCACTTCACCGGCTCGCCCCGGCGGCGCTCATTGCGGAGGCCGAGCATCGTCCCGCGGGCCTCGTCACGCTGGACGGCGCACCGGCGACGGAGATCGCAGGCCGCTGGTGGCTGCTCACCGGCGTCGCCCGTCCCGATGACGTCGCGCGCGCCGCCCGTGACCTCAGCGTGCACATCGCGGGCCACACCGCGCTGGCCGATCACGCCACACTGACCCCGCGCGTGCTGGACCAGGTCGAGCAGGCCGCCGCGGCGCAGGACGCCGGCATTCTCACCACCGAGAAGGACGCCGCGCGCCTGGACCCGCACCAGCGCGCGCGGCTCACGCGGCGGTGGTGCGCGCTGCGCGTGGCCTTCGTCCCCGGGGAGGGCGTGGATCCATTGCTCGGCCGGATGCGTGCGAGCCTGGGCCTCGGTGCACTATAGTCTCGCCGCCCCCACCGCCCGCGTTGCGAGTACGACGCGCCGCGCCCCCGTGACCCGGGACGCTGCGCAGTGCGTCCATGCACTGCGGGGGCGGGAAGGAGTCCGATGATGTCGCGGCACGCAGATTTCCTCGTCTTCGGGAGTGGCATCGGGGGCCTGAGCTTCGCCCTGCGCGCGGCCGAGCACGGCACGGTGCGCATCCTCACCAAGAAAGCCGACCGCGAATCCAACACGAACTACGCGCAAGGCGGCATCGCCGCGGTCCTCGCGCCGGGCGACAGCTTCGCGCAGCACGCCGAGGACACGCTCACCGCCGGCGCCGGCCTCTGCCACCCCGAGGTCGTCGCGACGGTGGTCGAGCACGCGCCGGCGCTGATCCAGTGGCTGCTCGAGGTCGGCGTGCGGTTCAGCACGACAGGCAGCGCGGGCACCCTGGCGCTCGGCCGCGAGGGCGGGCACTCGGCCCGCCGCATCGTCCACGCGGCGGATTTCACGGGGCGCGAGATCGAGGCGGCGCTGCTGCACGCGATCGCCCAGCACCCGCGCATCGAGGTGCTCGCCGATCATCTGGCGATCAACCTGATCACCCGCGGCTCGCGCGATGGCGCGGCGAGCCGTCCCGCGCCCGACGACCGGTGCCTCGGCGCGTACGTCCTCGACACCCGTAGCGGCGAGGTGTGCACGTTCACCGCGGGCGTGACCGTGCTGGCGACAGGCGGCGCCGGCAAGGTGTACCTGTACACGACCAATCCGGACGTGGCCACCGCCGACGGCGCCGCGATGGCCTGGCGCGCCGGCGTCCCGGTGGCGAATCTCGAGTTCATGCAGTTCCATCCCACCTGCCTGTTCCACCCGGCCGCCAAGTCCTTCCTGATCTCCGAGGCGGTGCGCGGCGAGGGCGGCGTGCTCACCACGCTCGACGGCGCGCCGTTCATGGCCGGCTACCATCCGATGGCCGACCTCGCGCCGCGCGACGTGGTGGCGCGGGCCATCGACTACGAGATGAAGCGCACCGGTGAGGACTGCGTGTGGCTCGACATGACCCACCACAGCGCGGACTTCCTGCGGCAGCGCTTCCCGAAC
>JBKJUD010000295.1:0-11043 GCA_046590735.1 Candidatus Eiseniibacteriota bacterium
TGCGGTGCCCGCGCGGCGCGCAGCCGCAGCGGTGGAGGACGACGACTTCGACGACGAGGATGACGCCGACGACCACGTGCTCCGCGCGCCGCGTCCGCGCGCCGCCGCCGCCGTCACCGCCGGGCGCGCCGGCTCGCAGGGCTCGCTCGCCGATCACACCCGCCCCGTGCATGGCGCCCGCTCTACCGGCCCCGAGGACATGCCGCCAACCACGCTGCTGTTGTGCAGCCCGAGCGCCGACATCGAGGTCGACGAGGCCGACCTCGCCGCCAACGGCACCCTGCTCGAGCAGCGCCTGCGCGACTTCGGCGTCGAAGGCAAGGTGCTCGACTGGGCGCCGGGCCCGGTGATCACGACGTACGCGATCGAGCCGGCGGCCGGCGTGCGCGTCTCCAGCTTCATCGGCCGCGCCGACGACATCGCGCTGGCCATGCGTGTGGGCCGCGTGCGCATTTTCGCCCCGATCCCCGGCCGCGGCGCGGTGGGCGTCGAGGTACCCAACCGTTCGCCGCAGATGGTCCGCTTGGGCGACATCGTCGCCGGCAACGACTTCCTCGCCAGCAAGTCGGCGCTCCCGTTGCCACTCGGCCTCGACACCGGCGGCCGCCCGGTCTCCGCCGACCTCGCCAGGATGCCGCACCTGCTGGTGGCCGGCGCCACCGGCGCGGGGAAGAGCACCTGCATCAACACCATCCTCGCCGGGTTGCTGCTGCGTCGCCGTCCCAGCGAGATGCGTCTCGTGCTCGTCGATCCGAAGATGCTCGAACTCTCCGCCTACCAGGGCGTGCCGCACCTGCTGATGCCGGTGGTCACCGAGATCAAGAAGGAAGCGCCGAAGGCGCTCATGTGGCTGGTGCAGGAGATGGAAGATCGATACCGCCTGCTCGCCGCGCGCGGCGCGCGCAACATCGACAGCTACAATGCGTCGCTGCGCAAGGATGAAGAGCAGTTGCCGCTGCCCTATATCGTCGTCGTCGTCGACGAACTCGCCGACCTGATGCTGGTGGCCGGGCGCGATGTCGAGGACTCGATCGCGCGTCTCGCGCAGATGGCACGCGCGGTGGGCATCCACCTGATCCTGGCGACCCAGCGGCCCTCGGTCGATGTGATCACCGGCGTCATCAAGGCGAATTTCCCCTCGCGCATCGCATTTCAGGTGGCGAGCAAGGTGGACTCGCGCACCATCCTCGACGTCAACGGCGCCGAGGCTCTGCTGGGCAAGGGCGACATGCTGTTCCTGCAGTCCGGCCGGGGCGATCCGTTGCGCGTGCACGGCGCCTACATCTCGGAGGACGAGACCGACGCGCTGGTCTCCTGGCTCAAGGAGCACGTCGCGGCGCCGCCGACCATCGATCTCGACGCGGCGCTGCGCGGGACGCAGGGCGGTGCGGACGGCGCGCCCGGAGAGGCCAGCGACGAGCTGTTCGACGAGGCCGCCCGCCTGGTGCTCAGCCACCGGCTGGGGTCGACCTCCTTCCTGCAGCGCCGGCTGAAGGTCGGCTACAGCCGGGCGGGGCGCCTGATGGACCTGCTCGAGGAGCACGGCATCGTGGGCCCCGGCGACGGCAGCAAGCCCCGGGAGGTGCTGCTCGAGCTGGATGAGTGGGAGGGCATGCGGGCGGCCGTCCACGCACTGGACGAGCCCGACTAGAGACGCCGCCGGCCGCCGGGCCCGGCCGCGGGCGGCGGTCCCGGCGGGCCGCGGCCGGCCGTGGTGCTTGCCGGGCCGGGTGCCACAGCGTACAGTCTGTGCCGCCCTGTGCGCCTATCCGGCGGGGCCCGCAGGTCCGCCTGCCCCCGTGCTCGTCGCCGGTGCTCGTCGCCTGTCTTATGTTGGAGGTTCTCCTGGCCAAGGTATCACCTCGCCCCCTCGCACCTCGTGCCGTGCCGGCTGCCGGCGCGCCGCCGCGCGTTGGCATCGTGACGCTGGGCTGTCCCAAGAACCTCGTCGACTCCGAGAGCATGGCGGCGATCCTGACCCGCGAAGGCTTCCAGACCACCGGCGAACTCGACGGCGCCGACATCGTGGTGGTCAACACCTGCGCGTTTCTGGAAGCCTCGGTGCAGGAGTCGATCGACCAGATCCTCGAGGTCGGCCAGCTCAAGGGCGCCGGTCGTGTCGGGCGCATCGTGGTGGCCGGCTGCGCGGCCGAGCGCTACGGCGCCGAGCTGATCGCCGAGATGCCGGAGATCGACGGGCTGGTGGGCACCGCGCACGTCGCCCACATCGGCGACATCTGCCGCGGCGCGCTCGCCCGCGATGTCGAGCACGACGGCGAACGGCCGACGCTGCTCGGCGGCTTCAGCGAGCCGATGACCGCGACCCCGCGCGCACTGAGCACGCCGCGCCACACCGCCTACCTCAAGATCAGCGAGGGGTGCAACCACACCTGCACCTACTGCATCATCCCGACCCTGCGCGGCCGCCAGCGCAGCCTCCCGGTGGCCGATGTCACCGCGGAGGCGCGCCGTCTCGCCGCCGACGGCGTGCGCGAACTCTCGCTCATCGCGCAGGACACCACCAACTACGGCCGCGACATGGGCCGCCAGCTGTTGCCCGACTTGCTGCGCGCACTCGCGCCGATCGAGACGCTGCGCTGGATCCGCCTGCTCTACACGCATCCCGCCCTGTGGACGGAGCCGCTGATCGAGGCGGTGGCCGAGCTCGGCCCCCGCGTCCCGTACATCGACATCCCGATCCAGCACACCTCCGACCGCATGCTGCGCGTGATGCGCCGCGCCAGCACCGGCGCCGGACTGCGCCGCCGGCTGGCACGCCTGCGCGAGGCGCTGCCGCATGCCGCGTTGCGCACCACGCTCATCGTCGGGTTCCCCGGCGAGCAGGAAGAGGACGTCGACGACATGGTCGCGTTCCTGCGCGAGTTCCGCTTCGAGCGCCTCGGCTGCTTCACGTACTCGCGCGAGTCCGGCACGCCGGCCGCCGAGTACGACGACCAGGTGCCGGAGAAACGGAAGAAGGCGCGGCGCGCGCGCATCATGCGCGTGCAGCAGGAAGTCTCGGCGGCGTACAACGCGAGCCTCGTGGGCCAGACGGTGGATGTACTCGTCGATGGGCTCAGCGGCCGGCACCGCGCCCGCGGCCGCACCGCGGCCGACGCGCTGGAGATCGACGGCACCGTGCAACTGACCGGCGACGGCATCGTGCCGGGCACGTTTGTCCGTGCGCTGGTGACCGGCGCGCGCGCCTACGACCTCGAGGCGAGCGTGGTGGGGAGGGAAGCGCCTGCGGCCCCGGCCGGGTTCGCAGTGTGAGGCACGCAGTGGTTCGCTCAGGGACAGGGAGACCTGGAATGCGTCGCATGGCCATGATGGCGTTGTGTACCGTGGGACTGGTGGCGTGCCCGCCGTCGTTTGTGCGCGCGGCCGCGCCCCTCGATCCACCCTCGAATGTCGAGATGCTGCGCGGGCTCATCGCGCGCGCGACGACCGAGATGCTCGGCGATTTGCCGGCGCCTCCCGCGGGGGCGTCCCTGCAGGTGCGCGCCGCGGCGCCGCACCCGTCGAACTGGCTCATCGAGCAGGCGATCGCCGAGCACCTCGCCCGGCGCGGCCTGCACCCGCGGCTCACGCCGGCGAGCGATTCGCTCGCCCCGCCCGGCGATTCGCTGGACGCGGTGCTCGAGTATCGCGCCGTTGATGTCGCGCTGGACTACGTGCGCTCGCGGGTGGCGATGAACTCCGGACAGAAGTATGTCACGCGCGCGGCGCGCGCCACCGTGTCGGCGCGGCTGTTGCAGCCCGGCAGCGGCGCGGTGCTGTGGGCTCGCGACGGCGCGGCGCGGTCGCAGGATGAAGTCGCCGATGAACTGCTGCGCGGTCTCGGGCAGCCGGCGGCCCCGGTGAACACCCAACCGACCGTCCCGGTGGCGCGTCTGACCCGGTACACGGAGCCTCTGCTGATCACGGTCATCGTCGGCGGACTCATCGCGCTGTTCTACGCCAACAAATGACAGGACGGATCATGCCCCGCCTTCGGTGTCTGCTCATTGCGATGTGCCTGTCCGCGAGTGTCGGCGGAACTCTCCTGCTGGCGCCGGCGCACGCGAAGGAGACCGCCGCGACGTTGTTCGTCGACGCCCGCGACCAGTTCTCTCGCGGCCGCTACACGCAGGCGATTACGCAGTTGCGTGAACTGCTCGACCAGTTTCCGGGGAGCGCCGAGGCCGAGGATGCCACCTGGTATCTCGCCGAGAGCTACCGTGCCAACAAGGACTGGACGCTGGCCCAGGTGCAGTACGAGCACCTGCTCAGCTCATTTCCCGGCTCGCCACGGCGCGGCGACGCGATGTACGGCTTGGGCGACGCGTTCTGGCACCAGGCGCACGGCGCGCCGTACGACCAGGACTTCAGCGAGCGCGCGCTGGCGCAGTTCCAGCGGTTCCTCGCCGCCTACCCTGAGCATCCCAAGGCCACCGAGGCGCGCGTCGGCATCCAGGCCGCAACCAATCGTCTGGCCGAACGCGCCTTTCGTGAGTCGCGCACCTACTTCTCGTTGCGCGACCTCGACGCGCTGCAGCTCTACGTGACCGACCTCAATGCCCGCTACCCGCAAACCGTGTGGGCCGACCGCGGAATGTTGCTGCTGGGCCGGGCGCTGCTCCGCGACAAGCGGCTCGGCGAGGCGCATGCCACATTCACCGCGCTGGCCGAGCGCACCGCGGACGCGGAGGTCAAGTCCGAGGCGCGCAAACGGGCCGCGGAGCTCGAGCGGCGACTCGGGCAGGCACCCTCCGCCCGCGCGCAGTAGGGCATGTGCGGTTGGGTCTCTTCGGGGGCAGCTTCGACCCCGTGCATCGCGGTCACCTCGCCCTCGCCGCCGCCGCCCACGCGGGTCTCGGCCTCGACGGCGTCCTGTTCGTCCCCGCATATTCGCCCCCGCACAAACCGGATCGCGTGCTCGCGCCGGTAAACGATCGGCTCGCCATGCTCGAGGCGGCGCTGCGCGGCCATCCGGCTTTCACGCTCTCCCGGATCGAGACCGACACGGCGGCGCCCGCCTACACGATCGACACCGTGCATGCCCTGCAACGGCTGCACGGCGCCGGCACCGCTTTCGTGCTGTTGCTCGGGTGGGACGCGTGGCTCGACTTCCCGCAGTGGCACCAGTCCGATCGCCTGCGCACCGACGTCGAGATCGCGGTGGCGCCGCGTCCCGGCGCGGACGGGGGATCGATCGAGGGGGCGCTGCGCATTCCGTGCGACCCGCTGGCCATCTCCTCAAGCGAGGTGCGCGCGCGCGTCGCCGTCGGGCAGGACATCACGGCGCTGGTGCCGCAGCCGGTGGCCGCGTACATCGACGCGCACGGATTGTACCGTCATGGGTGAGCGTCCCACCGCGTTGCTGATCGATGCGCTGGGGCTCGCGTACCGCGGCCACTTCGCCTTCGCGCGCAATCCGTTGCTGTCGCCGGATGGCCGGCCGACCAGCGCGGTGTTTTCCTTCCTGATGACCATCCTGCCGCTGGTCGACCGCTACGCGCCGTCCTTCGCCGCCGTGGTGTTCGATGCGCCCGGCCCGACGTTCCGCGATGCCATGCACGGCGAGTACAAGGGCACGCGCGCTGAGATGCCCGAGGAGATTCCCCCGCAGCTCGCGGTGATCAAGGAGTTCTGCGACGCGCTCGGCCTGCCCGTGTTCGAGGTGCCGGGCCTCGAGGCCGACGACGTGCTCGCCACGCTGGCCCGGCACGCGGCGCGCGACGGGGTCGAGACGTATCTGGTCACGGCCGACAAGGATCTGCTGCAGGTGGTGGGCGAACACGTCACCGTCCTCGCACCCTCGCGGGGCGACCAGCCGGCGCAGGAACTGCGCAGCGACGGCGTGCTCGCCAAGCTGGGCGTGCCACCGTCCGCGGTGATCGACTACCTGGCGCTGGTCGGCGACACCGCCGACAACGTCCCCGGCGTGCCCGGCATCGGCGCCAAGACCGCCGCAAAGCTTCTCACCGAGTTCGGCAGCCTCGATGCACTGTACGCGCGGCTCGACGAGGTCAAGCCGGAGCGCATCCAGGCCGCGCTGCGCGAGCACCGCGAGACCGCGATGCTGTCGCGCTCGCTGATCACCCTGGAGAGCGGGGCGGTGCTGGATCGAGACCTGCAATCCTGCGGCGTGGGCGAACGCGACGTGGAGCGCGTGCGCGCCCTGTGCCGCGACATGAACTTCCGCGGTCTGGCGATGCGCCTCGCGCCGCTGGCCGAGGGCGAAGCGGCCGCGCCGGTTCTCGCCCCTGCACCGCAAGCCGGCCCGCGGGTGGCCGCCGAGTCGCTCGACTCGGCGGCAGCCGTCGCCGCGTGGGTCGCCGCAGGAACCGCGCCCTTCGCGTTGGGACTCGACGGCCGCGAGGGCGCGGCGCAGTCGCTCACACTCACCGCCATCGCGATCGCGGACGCGGACGGGCGCGAGGCTGTGGTGCAATTCGCCGATGCGCCAGCCGGCCTGCAGGCGGTCCTCGGCGTGGCCGCAGGCGGCGAGGCGTGGATGGCGTGGAACGTGAAGTCGCTGCTGCGCGCGGTGCACGACGACCAGGTGGCCGCGACGGAACGCGTCGACGATGTGCATCTGCTGTGGGCCGCACACGGATGGTCGGACACCACGGCGGGGGAGCCCGCGGTGGAGAGCCGCGTGCGCCACAACGAACCGTTTCTGGCGCCCGAGCACGCACCCGCCGGCCGCGCCGCGCCGGCCGCGCTGACGCTCGGGTTGGGGGGCGACGAGGCCGCCGATCCCACTGCCGCCCTGCGCGCGCGCGACGAGGCGCGGCACCTGCTCGCCCTCGCGGAGGAAGCCCGCGCCCGCATCCCGGACGCGCCGCGCCGCGCCCTCTACGCTGACCTCGAACGCCCGTTGGTGGAAGCCCTGGTGCGCATGGAACGTCGCGGCGTGCGGCTCGACACCGGCGCCTGTGCCGCGATGAGCGCGACGCTGGCCATCGACATGGCGCAGCTCGCCGAGGAAATCTACGCCATCGCCGGCGCCCGCTTCGACATCCTGTCGGTGCCGCAGCTGCGCGGCGTGTTGTTTGACACCCTGCGCCTGCCGGGCAGCCGCAAGACGAAAACCGGCTACTCCACCGACAGCGACGTGCTCGAGGATCTCGCCGTCGACCACCGCATCGCGCGCGCCATTCTCGACTACCGGCAGATCCAGAAGCTGCGCTCGACGTACCTCGACGCGCTGCCGCGCCTGGTGCGCGCCGACACCGGACGCATCCACACGACGTATCACCAGATCGGCGCGGCGACCGGGCGGCTCTCCAGCAGCGATCCCAACCTGCAGAACATCCCGATCCGCTGGGCGCAGGGCCGCGAGTTGCGCCGCGCCTTCGTGCCGGGCGCGCCGGGCTGGCAATTCGTCGGCGCCGATTACTCGCAGGTCGAGTTGCGGTTGCTCGCCCACATGGCGCAGGATGGCTCGCTGCTCGACGCCTTCCGCCGCGACGAGGACGTGCACCGCCTCACCGCTTCAGAGGTCGCGGGGATCCCGCTGGAGGACGTGACGCCGCAGTTGCGGGCGATGGCCAAGACCGTCAACTTCGCGGTGATCTACGGGCAGAGCCCGTTCGGCCTGGCGCGCCAGCTCGGCGTGCCACAGGACGAGGCGCGCGCGTTCATCGAGCAGTTCTTTCGGGTACGGCCGCGGCTGCAGGCCTACCTCGCCGAAACCATCGGCGAGGCGCGGGCGCGGGGCTATACCGAGACGCTGATGGGCCGCCGCCGCTACTTCGGCGACCTGGCCGCCGTGCACCAGGGACGGCGCCAGGCGGCTGAGCGCGCGGCCGTCAACGCGCCGATCCAGGGCAGCGCCGCCGATCTCATCAAGCTGGCGACGGTGCGCGTCGACCGCCGTCTGCGCGACGAGCGGCTCGCCGCCGGGCTGGTGCTGCAGGTGCACGACGAACTGGTGTGCGAGGCGCCGGAGGCGGAAGTGGACGCCGTGCGCGCCATCCTGCGCGAGGAGATGGAAGGTGCGATGACGCTCTCGGTGCCGTTGCGGGTGGATCTCGGGGTGGGCGCGAGCTGGTTCGAGATCCACTGATCCCCCGGTCGCCTCGCGGACCGGGTGCCATGGAGGTGTGATGCGCTATCGCCGTCTCGGCGAGACCGGCTGCCAGGTCTCGGACATCGCCCTGGGCTCGTGGACCACCTACGGGGGCTCGGTGGCGCAGCGCGAGACCACCCGCATTGTGCGCCACGCCTTCGACGCCGGCGTGAACTTCTTCGACACCGCCGATGTGTACATCCGCGGCCGCGCCGAGACGCAACTGGGCAAGGCGCTGGCCGGCGTGCCGCGGCACCAGGTGGTGATCGCCACCAAGGTCATGGGGCGCGTGTGGGACGGACCACTCGGCGCCGGGCTCTCGCGCAAGCACGTCTTCGATGCGATGGACCAAAGCCTGCGCCGGCTGCAGGTGGACTACGTCGACCTCTACCAGGCGCACGCACCCGACGCCGACACGCCGCTCGAGGAAACCCTGCGCGCCTTCGAGGACCTGGTGCGCGCCGGCAAGACGCGCTACATCGGCTTCTCGAATTTTGCGACGCCGCTGGCCCGCACTGCGGTCGCGTTGCAGGCCATGCGACAGTGGGACCGCTTCGTCTCTAGCCAGCCGCGTTACAACCTGCTCGACCGCGCGGTGGAGAAGGATCACCTGGCGTTCTGCCGCGGAGCGGGCATCGGGCTGATCGTCTACTCGCCGCTGGCGCAGGGCGTGCTGACCAACAAGTACGCGCGCGGCGCCGTGCCGGCCGGGAGCCGCGCGGCCGGCGCGTTCAAGCATTGTGTCGAGGGCGAGGGCGCGCTGACCCCCGCGACCGCCGCCGCCGCCGAGGCGCTCGCGGCATGGGCGGCGAAGCGCGGACTGCCGGGCCCGGCGGCCACCGCGCTGGCCTGGGTGCTCCGGCGCAAGGAGGTGACCAGTGCCATCATCGGTGCCACCTCCCTCGCACAGCTCGACGAGAACCTGCGCGCCGGTGAGGTGACGCTGCCCGCGGCCGAGTGGCGCACGCTGGAGACCGCGATGACGACGGCGGCGCGGGCCGCGACACGATCTGCTACAGTGACGCGCCGCGCGGCGCCGCGCGCCCGGCGGTAATCGTGCCGGTCGTCGGTGTCACCGGCGCCTTGGGCTCCGGCAAATCCACCGTGGTCGCAGCCTTTGCCGAACGCGGCGCCGTCGTGGTGGACGCCGATGCCATCGGCCACCAGATGCTGCAGCGCGGGGGCCCGTGCTACGACCGCTTGCGCGCGCGCTTCGGCGACGACATCGCGGGGGAGGATGGCGCGATCATTCGCGCCCGGCTGGGCGCCCGCGCCTTCGCGACCCCGGCCGACACGGCGGCGCTGAACGCCATCACGCACCCCGCGCTGCTGGCCGAATTGCGCCGGCAGGTGCGGGAGGCCGACGCGCCGGGTCGCCTCGTGGTGGTGGATGCCGCGCTGTTGCTGGAATGGGGCGCCCCGGTGCGGCTCGACCGCATCGTGGTGATCACCGCGGAGGAGCCGGAACGCATCCGCCGCATGGTGGCGCGCACCGGACTGGACGAGGCGGAGATCCGCCGCCGCGCCGCGCGCCAGATGAGCGAGGCCGAGAAGGTGCAGCGCGCGGACTTCGTGCTGCCCAACAACGACAGCCTCGATGTGCTCCGCGCGCGCGCCGGCGTCCTCTGGGACCTTCTGGTCGCCGAACTGCACCCACACGCACCCGACGGGGAAGGATAGGACACGCCGCATGGACAGCGATCACCGCAATCGCCTGGAGGAAGTCGACCGCCGCATCGAGGCGCTCGGGAGGTTTCTTTGACGTCGCCTCCACCCAGGCCGAGGTAACCCGCCTCGAGGGCGAGATGAACGTGACCGGCTTCTGGGATCGCGGGGCCGGCACCCAGCCCACCGTCGCTGCCCTCAAGCGCGCCAAGCGCGCCCTCGCCGACTACGCTGGCCTGCAGACGCGCGCCGCGGACGCACGGGCCCTCGCCGAACTCGCCGCCGAGGCCGGCGGGGACGCCGACATGGCACGCGAGTTCGCCACCGAGGTCGCCACTCTGGACGAAGCCGTCACCGCGCTGGAACTCCAGAGCCTGCTCAGCGGCGAGAACGACGCGGCCGGCGCCATCGTCGCCATCCACCCGGGTGCGGGGGGGGTCGACGCGCAGGACTGGGCGGAAATGCTGCTGCGCATGTACCTGCGCTGGACCGAGGCGCGCGGCTTCACCACCGACATGCTCGACTTCCAGCCGGGCGAGGAGGCGGGCATCAAGGACGCCACCTTCGAAGTGACCGCGGAGTACGCCTACGGCTTCCTGAAGTCGGAGTCCGGCGTGCATCGCCTGGTGCGCCTGTCACCCTTCGACGCCGCGCACCGGCGGCACACCGCCTTCGCCTCGGTGTTCGTCTACCCGGTCATCGAGAGCGACAACGGCGCCGAGATTCCCGACAGCGAACTGCGCGTCGACACCTTCCGCGCCAGCGGCGCCGGCGGACAGCACGTCAACAAGACCGAGTCCGCGGTACGCCTCACGCACCTGCCCACCAACATCGTGGTGAGCTGCCAGACCGAGCGCTCGCAGCACAAGAACCGCGACAGCGCGATGAAGATCCTGCGCTCGCGGCTGTTCGCCTGGAACGCTGAGCGCGAGCGCGAGAAGATGGCCACCATCACCGGCGAGAAATCGGACATCGCGTGGGGTCACCAGATCCGTTCCTACGTGCTGCAGCCCTACACGATCGTCAAGGATCACCGCACCGACGTCGAGATCGGCGACGTCAACCGCGTGCTCGATGGCGATCTCGACCGCTTCATCGACGCCTACCTGCACGCGCAGGTGGCGGCGCCAGGAGGAGACTGATGAACCCGCACATCTTCCGCGAGTACGACGTCCGCGGCATTGCCGACGAGGACCTGCTCGACGACGTGGTGGAGAATCTCGGGCGGGCGATCGCCACCCTCCTCGGCCGCGACGGCGCGCAGCGTCTGGCGGTGGGGCGCGACGTGCGGCCCTCCAGCCCGCGCATTCGCGCTGCGT
>JBKJUD010000399.1:0-3816 GCA_046590735.1 Candidatus Eiseniibacteriota bacterium
CCTGCGGGCGATCGGGTCGACGGGGCGCTTCCAGATGTCGCCGCTGGCGCGGCGGCTGCTGCTGCGCGATCGCAACGTGTTCCGGGCGTGGCTGCACGAGCAGGCCGCCCGGTCAGAGCTGCGGCGCGTGATCTGCGGTCACGGCCTGGTCCTCGAGTCCGCGCTGGCGGCACGCCTGCACGAGGCGGTGGCGCGCCTCTAGCCCGGACGGGGGTTGACTAGCTGCTGGCGCGGCGCGACGCGATTGCCGCGTGTGCGGCGGGAGGGACCGGCACCGGCAGCACCGCCAAGGGTGGTCCGGGGACGGCAGGCGCCGCGACCGCGGAGCCGGGCGCTGCCATCGGCATCACCACCGTCGCGCGCTTGCGCGCCGGCCGCACCTTCGCCGCCGGCGGACCCAGCCGCACGATCGAGGTGGCATCGAAATTCAGCAGCCGCTCGGCGGCGCGCGCCACGTCGGCCGGGCTCACCGCCTCGATGAGCGCCACCTGCTCGTCGGCGCTCATGTAGCGCCCGTGGTACATCTGCGAATGCGCGAGGTGCTCCATGCGGTCGCTGGTGCTTTCCAGCGCCATCAGGATACCGGCGACGATCTGCGCCTTGGCGGCCTCGATCTCGTCGACCGACGCCCCGTCCCGCCTCAACCGCGCGTACTCCTCCCGCACCATCTCCACCGCGCTGTCCGCGGCGTCCTCGCGCACGCCGAGGCTGGTGGCGAAGATCCCGGCGTCATCGCAGGCATCGGCGTAGGTGTAGACCGAATACGCCAGCCCGGCCTGCTCGCGGATCGACTGGAACAGCCGCGAACTGGCGCCCCCCCCGAGCACATTGGCGAGCACCAGGGCCGCGGGCCGCAACGGATCGTTGACCGCCACGCCGCGCGTGCCGACGCAGACGTAGCACTGCGAGAGTTCGCGGTCTTCGCGCCAGCGGCGCGCCTCGGGCGCCGGCAGCGGTCCCGTGCGGCGATCCGACACGCCTCCGACCGGCAGCTCCAAGCCGGCTTCCAAGCGCGCCAGCACCGCGTCGCGGTCGAACTGGCCGGCCACCGTGACCAGGACACGATCGGCGGTGTACCGCTCGGCCCAGTAGGCGCGGATGATCTCGGGGGTAAGTGCCGCGATGCTCTTTCGCGTGCCCAGCACCGGCCAGCCCAGCGGGTGATTGGGATACAACCCCTCGGCGAGCAGGTCGTGAATCAGGTCCTCGGGCGCGTCCTCGACGCCGGCAATTTCCTCAAGCACGACCTGCTTCTCGCGGCCCACGTGCAGCGGGTCGATCAGCGGGTGGGAGACCATGTCGCACAGCACGTCGACCGCGCCCAGCAGGTCGCGGTCAAGCGTCCGCGCGTAGAAGCAAGTGCACTCGCGCCCGGTGAATGCATCGATGTGTCCGCCGACTCTCTCCACCGCATAGGAGATGTCAAAGGCGCTGCGGGTGGTCGTGCCCTTGAAGAGAATGTGCTCCAGGAAGTGGCTCACGCCGCTCTCGTGCGGGAGTTCGTCGCGCGACCCGGTCCGCACCCAGACGCCGACGGCGGCGGAGTGCACCCAGGGAATATCCTCGAACAACACCCGGACGCCGTTGGACAGCACGGCGTCGGAGACATCGGTGGGCGCAGGCTGGCGGGGGGGAGACTCACACATGCGCGATTCACTCCGTCATCTGGAGACGCGGAAATGCTTCTGGGGATAGCGGGCCGCGTGCGAGGGAGCACGCGGCAAGACAGCGAGTATACTCCGCGCGTAACAGGTTCGTCATGCTGAACAGTGAATTTTCCGGGTCGTCTGCCCGACGAACCCCGGGCGCAGACACAAACACGCGCCCCGCTTGTGAAAGCGAAGCGCGTGCGTGCGGTGCTGCGGCTGGGCCGGCGGGCTAGCTGCGCGTCTTCGCGCCCGCCTCGTCCGGGTCCATCGCTTGCTTGCGGGACAACCGAATCTTGCCGTCCTTGTCCACGCCGATGACCTTCACGGTGACGATGTCGCCCTCGTGCACGACATCCTCGACGTTGGCCACGCGGTGGAAGTCCAGCTCCGAGATGTGCACCAAGCCGTCACGGCCCGGGGCGATCTCGACGAACGCGCCGAAGCCGGCGATTCGCTTGACCTTGCCGCGGTAGATCTGGCCGATTTCCGGGTCCTCGACGAGGCCGCGGATGATCTCGATCGCCCGCATGCCGCCGTCGGCATCGCGGCTGGCGATGCGAACCTCGCCGGTGTCCTCGATGTTGATCTCGGTCCCGGTCTCCTCGGTGATCTTGCGGATGACCTTCCCACCCGGCCCGATGATGTCGCGGATTTTCTCGGGGTCGATCTGCAGGATGATGATGCGCGGCGCGTAGGGACTGAGGTCCTGGCGCGGCGCGGTGATCGCCTCCTGCATCTTGCCGAGGATGAACAGGCGGCCTTCGCGGGCCTGGGCCAGCGCCTCCTCGATCTTGGCGAAGTCGATGCCCTGGATCTTCATGTCCATCTGCAGCGCGGTGATTCCCTCGCGCGTGCCACAGACCTTGAAGTCCATGTCGCCGAGGTGGTCCTCGACGCCCTGGATGTCGCTGAGGATAGCGTGACGCGTGCCGTCGGTGATCAGCCCCATCGCGATGCCGGCGACCGGCGCCTTGATCGGCACGCCGGCGTCCATCAGCGACAGAGTGCCGCCACAGACCGAGGCCATCGACGACGAGCCGTTGGACTCCATGATCTCGGACACGAGGCGAATGGTGTACGGGAACACGTCGTCACTGGGGATCACCGGCTGGATGGCGCGCTCGGCGAGCGCACCGTGGCCGATCTCGCGGCGGCCGGGGCCGCCGATGCGGCGCACCTCGCCCACCGAGTACGACGGGAAGTTGTAGTGCAGCATGTACGACTTCCACGAGGTGCCCTCGAGTTCTTCGACACGCTGCTCGTCGGTCGCGGTGCCGAGCGTCGCCACCACCAGCGCCTGGGTCTGGCCACGCGTGAACAGAGACGACCCGTGCGTGCGCGGCAGGACGCCGACTTCGCAGGCGATCGGGCGGATCTCGGTGACGCTGCGGCCGTCGGGACGCGAGCCCTTGTCGAGGATGCTCGAGCGAACGGCCTTGGCCTCGAGCTTCTCGACGATCGCGTGCACGTCGGCGCCGATTTTCTTGGCGTCGTCGCCCTTCGCGAACTCGGCGACGGCCTCGGTCATCACCGCGCTGACCGCTTCCTCGCGGGGCTCCTTGCCCGACACCGAATTGGCGGCGAACATCTTGGCCTCGTAGGCGGCGACCACGGCGGCCTCCGTCTCCGGGTTGACTGACTTGACGGTGATCTCGCGCTTGGCCTTGCCGGCCTTCGCCACCAGCTCGAGCTGCATCTGGTTGAGCTGCTGGATGAACGGCCACGCGAAGCGGAACGCCTCGACGATGGTGTGCTCCGGCACTTCGCGGGCGCCGCCCTCGACCATGATGATCGACTCGGTGGTCCCGGCGAGCACGATGTCGATGTCGCTCTCCTCGAGCTGCTCGATGGTCGGGTTGATGACGAACTGCCCGCCGGCCATGCCGATGCGCACGCCCGAGACCGGGCCGGCGAACGGAATGTCGGAGAGCATCAGCGCGGCAGACGCGCCGGTGAGCGCGATGACGTCGGGATCGTTCTGCCCGTCGGCGCTGAGCACCAGCGCCTGCACCTGGACTTCATTGCGGAAGCCCTTCGGGAACAGCGGGCGGATCGGACGGTCGGTGAGGCGGCAGGTGAGGATTTCCTTCTCCGTCGGCCGGCCTTCACGCTTGAAGAAGCCGCCCGGGATGCGCCCGGCGGCGTACGTCTTCTCGCGGTAGTCCAC
>JBKJUD010000450.1:0-4072 GCA_046590735.1 Candidatus Eiseniibacteriota bacterium
GCCTTCTACCGGCACGGCGACGATCCGCGCGCGCCCGACACGCTCGAGGCGACCGCCTCGTTCTACCGCCGGCTGGCCGCGCACGCCGGCGTCATCGGCGTGGTGGGCGGCGAGCAGCGCAGCCACGGCCTGGAGTTCCTGCTGCCGCGCGGGGTCGGGCCGAGCCCGTACAAGCGCGGGCATCTCTTCCTGCGCTGGATGGTGCGCCGCGCCGACGGCATCGACCTGGGGGTGTGGCGCAGCGTCTCGCCGCGGCGGCTGCTGGTCCCGCTCGATACCCATATCGCCCGCATCGCCCAGAATCTCGGCGCCACCTCGCGGCGGAGTGTCGACGCGCAGATGGCGCGCGAGGTGACGGCGTGGCTGCGGCGTCTCGATCCCGAAGATCCGCTGCGCTACGATTTCGCGCTCTGTCACATCGGCATCAGCGAGCAGTGTCCCAGCCGCCGCCAGGCCAGCATCTGCGGCGGCTGCGGAATGCGCAGCTACTGCTGCCGCTGGCCGGGAGACCCCACGGTCCCGGTCGACATGCCGATAACCCCGTCAGTGGCAGGGGGTCCGCCCTCGCGACGGCGCGGTCACGCCTAGCCGCGCGCGCGGGCGGCGCGGCATGGTAGACTGACGCTGTCCCCAGGCAGTTCTCCTCCCCGCGAAAATCCCGCCGGACGGTTGGTGTCCCGGAGAGCGCTCGGCCATTCCGCCTGCGCCGCCCGGGCGCGGCCGCGCGGCCACGCCGTCGATTCCAGGAGAAGCGTCACGATGACGAGGACGAACTTCCGTCCTGTGCTGGCCCCGCGCGGATGCGCGTGGCTGATGGTCCTCCTTGCCTGCATCCTCCTGCCCGATCGCGCTTCCGCGGCCGCCGGCCCGATCAGCCAATTGACCCTGCGGCTGACGTTCGATCCGGCGGATGTCCGCCTCGCCGACACCGCCGCCGGCGTGCGCCCACAGTTGCGCGGCGCGGTAATCGCCGCAGCCCCCGGCCAGCCGGCGCTGCCAGAGCGGGCGGTGAGCTTCGTGATCCCGGCGGGCCAGCGCATCGTCGCGGTGCATGCCGAGGTGGAAGGCGAGATCCGCGTGGCCGACGCCGTGCGCGTGGCCCCGGTGCCCGCGCCGGACGGCGGCGCCCCGGCCGCGCCCGCCCGCGGCTGGCAGCAGGGCCCGCTGGCCGAGGTGTCCCAGGCCGGCTACCTGCGCGGCTGGAAGCTCGCCGGCGTGATCGTGCGTCCGCTGCGGTACGACCCGGCATCGGGTGCGCTCGACCTGATCACCAGCGTCCGCCTGATCGTGGACCTCGGGCGTGCGCTCGACGACGGCGCGGTGCCGCGCCGCCGCGCCACCCCGGAAGTCGATGCACAGGTGGAGCGCCGGCTGCGCGCCACCGTCGTCAACCCGCAGAACCTGCAGGCCTCGTGGCGCGGCGGACGCGAGATCGCGACCACCGCCATCGCGGATCCCGCCGCGCCCGCGCCCACCGCGCTGCGTCCCACCACCGACGGCACGGCGGTCGACTACGTCATCGTCACCGTCGACTCGATGGCCACCGCGTTCCAGGCGTTCGCCGACTGGAAGACCTCCACCGGCGTGCAGACCGTCGTGCGCACCACCTCCTGGATCGCCGCGAACTATCCCGGCGGCGCCGATCTCGCCGAGACCATCCGCACATTTCTGCGCGACGCATTCACCAACTGGGGCACCAACTACGCGCTGCTCGGCGGCGACGCCCCGGTCATCCCGTACCGCAGCGGCAGCACGCTCTATTATGGGGGCGACGACATCCCCACCGACCTCTATTACGGCGCGCTCGATGGCAACTGGAATGCCGACGGCGACAGCCACTTCGGCGAAGGCTTCGTCGACAGCCTGGTCCTGCCGGGCGACGACACCGACCTGTACCCGGAGATCTTCGTCGGCCGCGCCCCGGTGAACACCCTCGCCGACGTGAACGTGTTCATCGCCAAGACGCGCGCCTTCGCGGAGACCGCCCCGGCGGATTTCGCCACCAAGGTCCTGTTCGCCTCCGAGGTGCTGTTCCCCTCGACGTGGACCCCGGGCACCCCCGGCGGCATCTCGCTCGATGGCGCCTCGCTCACCGAGTCCGCGCTGCTGCGCATTCCCTCGTCGCTGACGGTGACCCGCCTCTACCAGAACTCCGATGACTATCCCGGCTCGCTCCCCGAGTTGCGCCAGGGCGTCATCGACAGTCTCAACAGCGGCGTGATGTTCTTCGAGCACATGGGACACGGCTATCGCAACACGCTGAGCGTGGGCGACGGCGTGCTCACCAACCCCGACGCCGACGCGCTCACCAACAGCACGCGGCAGGGCGTGTTCTACTCGGTCAACTGCAACTCGGCGTCGTTCGAGTTCAACAGCATCGCTGAGCGCTTCCTGCTCAACGCGCACGGCGGATGCGTCAGCTACATCGGCGCGACGCGCTACGATTTCCCGCTCACCGTGGCCGACTACGAGGACGCGTTCTTCGACCTCGCCTTCCGCGATTCCAGCTACACCATCGGGCAGGCGCTGGGGCTCTCGAAGGTCGAATTCGTGCCGCTGTCCTACACCGACAACTCGCATCGCTGGACGCAGTACACCGTCATCCAGCTCGGCGACCCGACGCTGAAGATCTATCGTCGCGCCCCGCGCGCGCTGGCGGCCACGCTGCCGTCGCTGAACGTCGGGCAGACCAGCGCCAGCGTGACGGTCAAGGCCGGCAGCGTGCCGATCCCCAACGCCCAGGTCACCCTGTGGAAGGCGGGGGAGAGCTACGGCACCGCGGTCACCAACGCCAGCGGACAGGCGGTGGTGCCGTTCCGCCCGCGCTCCGCGGGCAGCGTGAGCGTCGGCGTGACGCATCTCAGCGACTGGACTGCGGTCACCTCTGCGAGCGTCGCGGCGAGCGCGCCCGGCGCGCTGGCGATGACGGCGATGACCGTGCAGGACGGCGCGGGCGGCGGTGTCGGCAACGGCGATGGCATCCCGGGCGCCGGCGAGACATTGGTGCTGCTGCCCACCGTGCAGAACGTCGGCGGCGCCTCGCTCGCCGGCATCACCGCGAGCCTGACGCTGCGCGATCCCTTCAACGAGATCGTCGCCACGGACTCGATGGCGACCTACGGCACGCTCGGCGCCGGCGCCAGCGGGATCGGCGACGGCTTCACCGTGACCTGCGCGCCGACGGTGCGCGATGGCCGCACCGTGCGCGCCACGCTGACCCTGCGCGACAACGCCAGCCGCGTCTGGCAGCTGCCGGTGGGCCTGAGCGTCGGCGCGCCGCGGCTGGCGGTGGTGCTCAGCACGGTGAAGGACACGCTGCCCAGCGGCAACGGCAACGGGCTCGCCGACGCGGGCGAGACCGTCGCGTACCAACTCACGCTGCAGAATCGCGGCGGCGGCGCGGCGCACGGCCTCGTCGTGCACCTCGCGGCGAGCGACGCCTCCACCACCATCCTCGACAGCACGCAGGTGTGGACGACCGGCCTGCCGGCGCTGGGCAGCGGCACCGGCGGGGACTGGTGCACCTTCACCGCGCTGCAAAGCGGCGCACACACCTTCCAGTGCTGGGTGACCGATTTCCGTGGCCGCGAACTGCTGCGCCAGCCGCTCGACGTGACGCCGCCGTCGACCCCCGCCGGCATCGTGGCGCTCGGCGACGCCTCCTCCATCACGCTGACGTGGACCCCGGCGCTCGAGCGCGACCTCGCCGGCTACACCGTCTACCGCGCGTCGGTGCCCGGCGGGCCGTACACCGCGGCGAACCCGTTCCTCGACATCCGGACGTCCTATTACAAGGACGCGGGCCTCGCGCCCTTCGCGCGGTCGTACTATCGCATCGCCGCAGTGGACTCCTCGGGCAACCAGGGCGTGTGGTCGGCGGAACTCTCGGCCACCACCAACCCGCCGACGCATCTGGGCTGGCCGATCGGGCTGGGCCGTTCGACGCCCAGTTCGCCGGTCCTCGCCAACATCGACAACAGCCTCGATGGGACGCTCGACCTGGTGGTCGGCGCCGACCGCATCTACGCGCTGCACGCCGATGCCACCGAGGTCCGCGACGGCGACGCCGACA
>JBKJUD010000469.1:0-5445 GCA_046590735.1 Candidatus Eiseniibacteriota bacterium
TTCATTCTGGGTGACCAGCAGCGTGTTCTCGACCGCGCGCGAGATGCGGCCCACCGATCTTCGCCGCGCGATCGAGAACACGCTGCTGGTCACCCAGAATGAATGGAAGTACGCGGCCGAGACCGTGACCGAGTTCGACCCCGCGCTCCCCGACGTCGTGTGCCACACCGACGAACTGAACCAGGTGCTGGTCAACCTGCTCGTGAACGCCTCCCACGCCATCGTGGACCGGATGGAAGCCGAGGGCCGCGCCGGCGCGAAGGGCATCATCCACATCCGCGCGGCGCGGGTCGGCGACGACGCGGAGATTCGCGTGCGCGACACCGGCTGCGGCATCCCGCCGCACGTGGGGACGCGGATGTTCGAACCGTTCTACACCACGAAGGAGGTCGGGCGCGGCAGCGGGCAGGGACTCGCGCTCGCCCATTCCGTCATCGTGGGCAAGCACCAAGGTCGCATTGACGTGGAAACGGTCCTCGGTGAGGGCACCACCTTCATCCTCACCATCCCGCTCCAGCCCCGCGAACGCCGGCTGGCGGAGGCAGCATGAACCGATTGCTCTTTGTAGACGATGAACCGCACGTTCTCGCCGGACTCGAGCGCCTGCTGGCGTTCGGGGGCGAGTGGGAAGTTCGCACGGCCCTGGGCGGCCAGGCTGCGCTTGAGTGCCTCAGGGAGGAGCCTGCGGACATCGTCATCAGCGACCTGCGCATGCCGGGCATGGACGGCGCCGAGTTGCTGCGCCGCGTGCAGTCGCTGTACCCGCGCACGGTGCGCATCATCCTGTCCGGCGAAACCGACGACGACGGCGCACGGCGCGCGGTCCCGGTGACCCACCAGTTCCTCACCAAGCCGTGTGACACCGCGGTGCTGCTGGGGGTGCTCGATCAGGTGCGCGACCTGCGCACCCTGCTCTCCGATGAGCGGCTCCAGTTGCTCGTGGGCAGCGTGCGCACCCTGCCGGCGCGGCCGACCGTGTACCTCGCGCTCACCGAGGCGCTGCAGGATCCCGACGTGTCGACCGCCACGGTGGCCGGCATCGTCGAACGCGATCCCAGCATCGCCAGCAAGGTGCTGCACTTGTCGAACAGCGCGTTCTTCGGCCAGCACCATCACACCATCGAATTGAGCGCCGCGGTCAGCCACATCGGCTACACGCTGCTGCACTCGATGGTGGCGGCCTGCGAAGTGTTCGGCGCCCTCGGCGGCGACACCGCCACCGGAGAGGCGGACGCCGTCGATGCCCACCTGTGCGCGCGCCTGGCGCGGACCATCGGGTGGCGGACCGGCAACGACGTCGCGTTCACCGCGGCGCTGCTGCGCGACCTCGGCGTGCTGATTCTCGATCGCCGCGAGACCGTCGACGGCGCACCGCCCCTGGCGCCCGCGCCAGGTCCGCACGCCGATCGCCACCTGCGCGAGCAGGAATACTTCGGCTTCGACCACGCCCAGATCGGCGCGTACCTGCTGGCGGCGTGGGGCCTGCCCGCACCACTCGTCCGCGGCGTGCTGTATCACCACGCGCCCCAGGCCGAACCCGCACAGCAGCTGACCACCGCGGGCGTAGTGTATCTCGCCGAGAACATGCTGCGTGACCTGGAACCCGCGGACGCCGAGGCACTGACCGCCTTCGCGATCTCGCGCGGGGTGGGCGAGTACATGGAGGACTGGCGCGACGAGGCCCGCGAGATGCGGGACGCGGCGGCAGTCCCGGGGGACAAGGCGGCATGAGCCAGATCCTGTTCGTGGATGACGACCCGCGGCTGCTCGAGGGACTCGAGCGGCTGCTCGGCATGGAGTTCGACGTGGCGACCGCCGGGGGCGGCGCCGAGGGACTCGAATACCTCGCGACGCACCCGGAATGCCAGGTGGTGGTCTCCGACATGCGCATGCCGGGCATGGACGGCGCCACCTTCCTCGCCGCGGTGCGCGAGCACCATCCCGCCACCGTGCGGGTCCTGCTCACCGGCCAGGCCGACGTGGAGTCCGCGATCGCCGCCGTCAATCGCGGCCAGATCTTCCGCTTCCTCACCAAGCCCAGCGAACCGGCGGTGCTGGAGTCCGTGCTGCGCGACGGGCTCGAACTGCACCGCCTGCAGCACGTCGAGAAGGAACTGCTTGAACGCACCGTGCATGCGGTCGTCGACATGCTGGCGCACGTGCTGAGCCTGGTATCGCCGGTGGCGTTCGGCCGCGCCAGTCACATGGCGCACTACGTCGGCCAGATGAGTGACGCGCTGCGGCTCGAGGACGGCTGGCAGCTGAAGATGGCCGCGCACCTCTCGCACCTGGGCTGCGTCGCGGTCAGCCCGGAAATCGTCGCGCGTGCCCACGCCATGCAGCCGCTGAATCCCGACGAGATCCGCGAGTACACGAATCACCCCGCGGTCGCGCATGACCTGCTCTCTCCGATCCCGCGCCTGGAGACCGTCGCCGCCATCATCCGCCATCACCAGATGGAGGAAGGCCAGCTGCGCGCGCTCGCCACCACCGATCCCGAGCTCGGGCTGCGGGTGCAGGCGCTGCGGCTGGCCCTGGAGATCGACCGCCGCGTCTCGGCGGGCTCTCCGCTCGAGGACGCGGTGGCGAGCGTTCGTGGCGGCTTTCCGTGGATCGATCCGCGCCTGCAGGCCGTCCTGCCGCGCCTGACCGAACAGCTGAACGGGCAGACCCGCATCCTCGCCGTGCATCCCAAGGATCTCTCGCCGGGGATGTGTCTGGACGCGGAGGTGCGCACCCACACGGGCATGCTGCTCGCGCCCTCGGGCCAGACGGTGACGCCCGCGGTCATCCGGCTGCTGCAAACCTTCTCCGTGCAAGGCCAGATCGACAGCCTCGTGCGCGTCAAACTCGCGGCATAGCCAGCGTGCCGGCTTCGCCCAGACCATCCGACCCCACTCGGGAGAGTCCCATGACATCACTGTTGTTTGTCGACGACGACGCACGCGCGCTCGAGGCGATGCAACGCCAGCTCGCCTTCGACGAGCGCTGGGAAGTACGGATCGCCGCCGGGGCCGAGGAGGGCCTCGCCGCGTTGCGTGACCGGCCGGCGGACATCGTCCTCACCGACATGCGGCTCGCGGGCACCGACGGCGCGGAATTCCTGCGCCGCGTGCAGATGATCTGTCCGCGCTCGGTGCGCATCATCCACTCGGCGCAGCCGGACCCGGCGATCGCCCAGCGCGCCCTGCCGGTCGCGCACCAATTCCTCACCCGCGCCTGCGACCCGCCGCTGCTGCTGCGCGTGCTGGAAGACCTGCGCGACCTGCGCGACCTGTTCGCCGACGAGCAGCTGCAGGGTCTGGTGGGCTCGGTGAAGTGCCTGCCGACCCGGCCGCGCGTGTACCTGGCGTTGACCGAGGCGCTACAGGACTCGCGCATGTCGATGGGCCGCGTCGCCGACATCGTCTCCGAGGACGCCGGCATCGCGGGACGCGTCCTGCAACTGGCGAACAGCGCGTTCTTCGGCCGCTATCACCGCACCACCGACCTGCGCGAGGCGGTCTCGCACATCGGTTTCGCCACGTTGCACTCGATGGTCGCGGCGTGCGAGATCCTGGGAGCCTTGGCCTCCGAGGGCTGCGACGATGCCACCGAGAGCGCGCGCCTGGTGGCCCGGCTCGCCCGCATCATCGGCACTGAACTGAGCCTCGACGAGGCATTCACCGCCGCGGTGCTGCGTGACCTCGGCGTGCTGATCGTGCGCCAGAGCGACGCGGGGGCGACGCTTACCATCCCGTTGCCCTCGGGCTGCGATCGCGTCTCGACTCCGGCGGATTGCGCGGCGCTTGGGTTCTCCTACACCCGCGTCGGCGCCTACCTGCTGGCGTTGTGGGGCCTGCCGACCAGTGTCGTGCGCGGCGTGCTCTATCACGCCGAGCCGTGGGTGGAGCCTGCGATGAATCTCACCTCCGCCGGCGTTGTCCATGTCGCCGACATCTTGCTGCGCGAGGAATCCTTGGACGTCGACGAGGCCGACCGATTGCGCGCGTTCACCATGTCGCGCGGCGTCGCGCACCGCGTGGACGGGTGGCGCGAAGCCGCCGCCACGTTGCGCACCAGCGCCGCCGAGGATGCCGCCTGAGCGGCTGACGCCGCACCGTACGACGCGTCGCGCCCGCGGGCGTGACGCCGCCCGCCGCCTCCCCGGCGGCGGGCGCGAGAGTTGACCGCCGGCCGCCCGGTCGGCGGTCCCCGTCCGTGACGGGAGTTGCCCCCTGCGCCAGGCGATGCGATCGCGCCAATTTTCCCCGTCGCGCAGCCCTGCGATGTTGCCTGTGCCGAATGCCCCACGGCCGCCCGCAATTTCTTCAGTCACTCCCTCCCCTCCCCGAGGCTCTGAGAGTCGGCACGCAGCCGGCAGCCGGGTAGAAGCCCGGGACTCACAGTGTGACACCCTAGAACATGGGGAGTTTTCCAATGTCTCTCAACGACATCACCCTCGGCGGCGGTATGCGCAACAACCTGTTCAGCCTGCAGAACCTCACCATGATGCAGGCGCGCACGTCGCTCCGCCTGGCGACAGGCAAGCGGGTGAACTCGGCGATCGATGACGCGTCGAACTTCTTTGCCGCGAAGGACCACATGAACCACGCCAACGACCTGGCCGGCCGCAAGGACGCCATGGGTGAAGGCATCCAGACCATCACCGCCGCCAGTTCCGGCATCGACGGCATCGAGGCGCTCATCACGCAGGCGAAGGGTCTCATCACCAGCGCGCGATCGGCCACCACGACCGACCGTGCCTCGCTGGCGACCCAGTACACCGCGCTGCTCAGCCAGATCGACGACCTGGCGAGTGACGGCGGCTACAAGGGCACCAACCTGCTGGCCTCCGGCGGCAGCCTGGTGGTGGCCTTCAACGAGACCGGTTCCTCCACGGTCACCGTCAGCGGCTTCGACGCCTCGGCGAGCGGTCTCGGCATCTCCGCCGCGGCCAACTCGTGGGCCAGCGACACCGACCTCGACGCGGCGCAGACCGACCTCGACACGGCCACCGGGACGCTGCGCACCAGCGCCGCATCGCTGGCGGCGAACTCGGGCGTCATCACCGCGCGCCAGACGTTCACGGACGCCCTCATCAACACCCTCACCCAGGGTTCGGACAACCTGACCCTCGCGGACCAGAACGCGGAATCGGCCAGCATGTTGGCGCTGCAGACGCGCCAGTCGCTGGCAGTCTCCTCGCTGAGTCTGTCGAACCAGGCGCAGCAGAGCATCCTGCGGCTCTTCTAGGCAGGACCGAACACGGGTCGCCGCGCCGGGGCACGTCCCCGGCCCGGTCCCTGTCCCACCGGCGGACCCGGCGCCCCACCGCCCCCGCCCTTCGCAGAAGCGACCTTCAACAGAAAACGAGGCTCCTCCATGCCACTCCGGCTCAAGTTGAAGCCGCAGGAACGCGCAATTATCGGCGGCGCCGCTATTCAGAATGGCGGGGCCCGAACC
>JBKJUD010000052.1:0-3489 GCA_046590735.1 Candidatus Eiseniibacteriota bacterium
CTCTCGCTTCGAGCTCGTTGGGACTTGAATGCAACTCTGGCCTTCTACCGTAGTGGCAACTTGGACTCCGCAGAAACCAGCGCATTCCAAGTGCTCGCCGCGGCAGACTTGCTTCCCACCAGAATCGACTTGCGTCGAGGGGCACATGCGAATCTTGGACTGATCGCAGTACACCGAGGTGAGTGGGCTCCGGCCGTTCGCCACCTCACCGAAGCCCGTCGGCTGGCAGAAATGCTTGGGGATGGACTGGCCGTTTGCCGTAGCCTCGTAAATCTTTCCGTAGTGAGCTATTGGAGCGGCGCGTGGCAAGATGCGCTGAAATTTACGGAATTGGCCATAGCTGTGGATCGTTCTAAATCCATTCCAGCAATAGCAGCCATGCACGCCTCCGCCCTAATCCTTCGCGGCAACATCCAGCGCATCCGCGGTCAACGGGACGCCGCGATTGAGTCCTGCCAAGCCGCGAAGGCCGCCGCCGAATCCATCGGCTGGAAGCGCGAGGCGCTCCTCGCCGATGAACTCGCAGCAGACCTGGCGCTCGACGCCGGCGATTTCGAAACGGCGACGGACCTGTTGCGATCCATCATCAAGGCCGGCGTGAAGATGGCGCCCGAGGGCGACCTGGTGTACGAGGGACGCCGCAAGCTTGCCCACGTCATGCTCGCACGCGGCGATGCCAGGGCGGCACTCGAACTCGCCGAGAACGCACTCGCACTGGCGCGCAAGGCGGGGACCGTCGTGGAGATCGGCGCCAGTCTTCGCGTCCTGGCATCCGCACGCGCACGTCTGGGGGAGAAGGACGCGGCGCGCGCCACCGCACGCGAGGGCATCGACCTGCTCCGCTCCCGCAATGAACGCTATGAACTCGCTCAACTCCTCTTGGTCGCTGCAGCGTGGGAAGCGGACGCGATTGTGCTGCTCCATGAGGCCAAGGACCTCGCGCAGGTACTCGAAATCCCCTCGATGCTCGAGGACATCGACCTCCGACTCGCGCAGGCCGAGGCCGGCACCGCCCCAGCAGGACTTCAACAGACGACGCGCGACATCCAGCGTCGCTACACGCGCGACGGCCGCCTCCTGCTCACGACCGACATCCGCCTCTTGTCCGACCTCGATCGCGCCGCGCGCAATCGCAGCCGAATCTTCATCGAGGGCGAGCCTGGCACGGGCAAGGAACTCCTCGCGCGCCTGGTCCACGAAGGCGGCACGCGCGCCAAGGGCAAGTTTCTCGCGGTCGAATGCACCTCGCTGCACGAGACGCTCGGCCAGAGCGAACTCTTCGGCTATCAGAAAGGCGCCTTCACCGGCGCCGTCACGGATCGCAAGGGTCTCGTCGAATTTGCCGACGGCGGCACGCTGTTCCTCGACGAGGTGGGGGATCTGCCGCTCCCTCTCCAAGGCGCGCTCCTGCGCTTCCTGCAGGAGCGGGAATTCCGTCCGGTCGGCGGCCACGCCGCGCGCATCATCGACACGCGCGTCATCTCCGCCACCAACCGCGACCTGCTCGCGATGATCGCCGCCGGCACCTTCCGCCGCGACCTGTACGACCGCCTCCAGGGTGCGGTGATTCGCGTCGCCCCGCTGCGCGAGCGGCCCGGGGACATCCTGCCGCTCGCCGAGCACTACATGCAGGTCTACACCGACACCTACGGCGTCCGCGCCCATCTCCACCCGCGCGTTCTCGACGTCTTCCAGCGCTACTCCTGGCCCGGCAATGTCCGCGAACTGGCCCGCACCGTCGAGGACCTCGTCGCCCAGCTCCTCCCCGGCGACACCGTCGTCGACATGCGCCTGCTCCGCGCCGACATGGTCGCCGACGCGAAGCACGGCCCCGTCCGCGCCAAGGCCACCTTTCGCGGCCGCATGGACGCCGTGCTCTTCGACGAAGCCCAGCGCGCCCTGCTCGAGAGCGGCGGCAAGCGCACCCAGGCCGCGGAGTCGCTCGGCTTCTCCCGCCGCGGCTTCCAGAAGCTGCTCAAGCGGATGGGGCTGGAGCGCGAGAAGGGCGACAGCGCCGGCGGCGACGAGGTGTTCGAGGACCTGTTCTAAATCCCATCGCCCGCAGATGTTCAACTGCTTGCTTCGGCAACCCTGTGCCGATAAGATAATCAGACAATCTGATTACTGGAGGCACACATGACGGGACGACCCCTGTCCGTGACCGAAGCCGCACGACACTTCTCCGACTACCTCAACCAGGTCCTCTACCGCGGCGAGCAGTTCGTGCTGATGCGGGGCAAGCGCCCGGTCGCCATCCTCGCGCCGGCCCCCCGTGGCGTGCAGCTCGACGAACTCCCCGCCCTGCTGGCCCACCTCCCCCATCTGCCGCCGGGCGACGCCGACAGCTTCAGCCGCGACATCGACGACGCGCGCACCGCCAGCGGTCAGGCGACGGGAGCCGACCCGTGGGCGTCCTGATCGACACCAGCGTCCTCATCGACGCCGAACGCGGCCGCACCCGGGACCTCACCATCCTGCTCGGCGGCCGCCGCGACGAGGCCTTCGTCTCAGCCATCACCGCCAGCGAGCTGCTCCACGGTGTCCTGCGCGCGCAGACCCCAGCCCAAGGGACGCGGCGCAGCAGCTTCGTCGAATCCGCCCTCCAGGCCCTCCCCGTTCTGCCGGCCGACCTGCGCGTCGCCCGCTCGCACGCGCAGCTCTGGGCGCAGATGGCCTCGCGCGGCGAGCGCATCGGCGCCCACGACCTGTGGATCGCCGCCACGGCGGTGGCCCATGGCTACGGCCTGGCGACCACGAACCTGCGCGATTTCGGCCGCGTGCCCGGTCTCACCGTCGAGGATTGGAGCGCCCCCGGCGCCTGAGCCGCAGCCCGATCTCGAGCGGCCGGAACGCCCGGCGCCCCGCAACCCATGCGGTCCCGTCCCGCAGCGGGACGACGCCCCCCTTTTGCCCCTTGACTTGGCCCCCTCCGCCTCGTAAAGTCCCCGATTCGCATGGGTACCTCCTGAGTCCGCGTGGACTCGGCGCGTTCTCGCTTGCCCCGCGAACCCGTCTGCGCCGTCACCGGTGCTGCGGAACGTGAGCCCACGTAGCTCAGTCGGTAGAGCACGTCCTTGGTAAGGACGAGGTCACGCGTTCGATCCGCGTCGTGGGCTCCAGAGATTGTCGGCCCTGGCTCCAACCCGTTGCATTCTCGCCTCTTCCGCGGCTGGGAGAGGCGGAGCGCTCGTCCCTCTTCTCGTCGCGGCCTGGCCGGCCTGATTCGTCGTACGCAGGAATCACTCAACCCGAACGAACCCGTGCGCCACCCCCCGCAAGCCTGAGGGACGCGCGCGCTACCACGTGCTGGTCGGTATACCGGTTTCACCCGCGCCCGACGCGACCACGTGTCTTCAGGAGGTCGACACCACAATGGCGAAGGAGAAGTTCGTCCGCAACAAGACCCACGTGAACGTGGGCACCATCGGGCACATCGACCATGGGAAGACGACGCTGACGTCGGCGATCACGACGGTGGCGGCGGCGAAG
>JBKJUD010000340.1:0-2762 GCA_046590735.1 Candidatus Eiseniibacteriota bacterium
GTCGCCGACGTCGCCCGCTCGGCCCGGTGCCGGCATCACGCTCATCATCAGCGGTACGCTCCTGCCCCCCGGCGCCCGCGACGGCCGCTGGTCCGCACCCGGCGCCACGCGCATCGGCGGCCCGGCTGACCGCGTCGACGTGCTCGTCGCGGGGCAGGTCATCAGCGCCGTCGAGCCCCACGATCCGCGTCGGGTGGTCACCCCCGGGGCACGCGTCATCGACGGGCGCGGCACGGCGGCGTTGCCCGGGCTGATCAACGCCCACACGCACAACGGCATGACCGCCATGCGCTCGTATGCCGACGACATGGCGCTCATGCCGTGGCTGACCGAGAAGATCTGGCCCTTCGAGGCGCGCATGACGCCCGAGGACGTGTACTGGGGCAACCGGCTGGGCTGTATCGAGATGATCCGCACCGGCACGACGTGCTTCTCCGACATGTACTGGCACTTCGAGCACACCGCCCAAGCCACGGCGGACAGCGGCATGCGCGCCCAGCTGGCGGTGGCGCTGGCCGACTTCGGCGACGGCGCGCGGGCCGCAGATCAGCGGGCCATCGCCCGCGACGTCATCGCCGGCCGCGACCGGTTCGGGGAGCGGATCGTGCTGGCGTTCGGGCCGCACGCCAACTACACCGTCAGCGCCGAGACCCTCGGCTGGCTGGCCGAGCAGGCGCAGTCGAACGACATGGCGGTGCATACGCACGTCTCCGAGACCGCCCTCGAGGTGGCCAACTGCGTCCGCGAGACCGGCCTTCGCCCGCCGGCCTACCTCGACCGCCTCGGCCTGCTCGGTGCGCGCACGTTCGCCGCGCACTGCGTCCACCTGGACGACGCCGAGATCGCGCTGCTGGCAGAGCGCGGGGTGCATGCGCTGCACAACCCCAGGAGCAACATGAAGCTGGCCTCCGGCGGGCCGATGCGCTACCGCGACATGCGCGCGGCGGGGGTGAGCATCCTCGTCGGCACCGACAGCGTGGCCTCCAACAACAACCTCGACATGTTCGAGGAGCTCCAGTTCGCAGCGCTGCTCGCCAAGCACGCCGCGGGGGATCCGACCATCCTGCCGGCCGGCGAGGCCCTGGGCCTGGCCACATCCTCCGCCGCCGACGCGCTGCGCATCGACGCCGGCCGCATCGCCCCGGGCCGGCTGGCCGACCTCATACTGATCGATCTGGAACACCCGATGATGTTCCCAGGCCACGACCTAGCGGCTGACCTCGTCTATAGCGCCAACGGCCGCGCCGTCCACACGACGGTCTGCGACGGAGCGGTGCTGATGGCCGGCGGCCTCGTGGCCGATGAAGCCGAGATCCGAGCCGAAGTCCGCAGCCGCATGGCGCGCTTGGCCGCCGAATAATCGACAACCCGTTGCCCCGCCCTAGCGCAAAGCGCCAAGTCGGGGCATCCTTCTTGCCGAAGCCACCTTGCCGAAGCGATGCCGTCTGCGGTGGTGATGGTTTCGGCGGCACGTTCGGCGGGCAGTGTGGCAGGCTCGGCGCGTACAAGGAGGCTGGGGATGTTCCTGTTTTGGATGCTCGTTGGTTTCGTGATCGAGTGGGCGATCGAGCTTTGGTATTGGCGCGGCACCCGCACCAGCGGCATCACAGCGCCGCTGGAAGCGCGCGTCAAGGAACTCGAAGAGGAGCTGCGCCGCGCGTCGCTCGTAACCGCCGCCGGCCGGACCTCGACGACGAGCAGCCGGCAGAGCGCCGGCGCGGCTCAGGCGCCCAAGGCCGAAGCGGCGGCTGCGGCCAGCGCACCGGCCAGCGCGCCGGACAGCGCCGACGGCCCCGTGCTCACGTCCAGGCGGTCGACACGCCGCGACGACCTGAAGGTCATCGACGGCATCGGCGAGGTGTTCGAGGACAAGTTGTTCGCCGCCGGGATCACCACCTACAACGCCCTATCGACCATGTCGGGCGAGGAGATCGCGGCGATCATCCAGCCGGCCGATTGGCAGAACTACGACTTCTACGCCTGGATCCGCCAAGCCGGCGACCTGGCGAAAAAGGTCTAGGCCGATGCCGTCGCTGCCGCCCCCATACTGGGAAACGCCCCTCGACCGCCCCAAGCTCGCCGCTGTCGGCGCGACGCTGGCGCTGTTGTTCATCATGCTGGTCGTGAACACGTGCAGCGGGCCAAGCCGGCCCAAGGCGGTCACGGCCCCGACGGTTCAGACGCCCGCTGCGGCCAGCGTGGGCGCCGGTGTGCCACTGACGGTGGCGGGACAGGCCGCGGCCGGCGTGACCATCCGGCTGCTCGACAACGACCGCGCCGTGCCCGCCGCCGAGGTCACCGCGGACGCCGAGGGTGCCTGGCAGCTCGATGTGGCCAGCCGCCTGCGCGAGGGATCGCACCGCCTGTCGCTGTCCGCGATGGACGCCGCCGGCCAAACCGCCGCCTCGACGCCCTTCACGCTCACCATCGCCTCGGCCACGCCGTCCCCCACGGCCATGCCGACCGTGCCGACGTTCCGCGTCAACGGGGCGGACGTGCCGTGGATCGATCTGACGAAGCCCGAGTCGGTGCCGTGGCCCACGCTCGGCGGGCCGCTGAAGGTCGGCAAGATGCCGACGCTCCTCGGCTCGGCCGCGCCCGGCGCCGACATCCGCTTCTGGGAGGGCCGCACGCCCATCGGTGCGACCCAGGCCGACGCCAAGGGCCACTGGACGTTCCCGCTGCCCGACCTCATCGCAGGACCGCACAGCCTGCAGGTCTTCGTGACCGGCGGGCGGTCCAAGGCGGTGCCGTCCAACGCG
>JBKJUD010000025.1:0-2963 GCA_046590735.1 Candidatus Eiseniibacteriota bacterium
GGCGCGGCGATGGACCCTCCGACCGCGACGATGACGCCATTGCGCACCAGCAGATCGCCCCGCTCGATGTTGCCTTGCGGCCCCGCGGTCCACAGCATCGCGTTGCGCACCAGGACCGCGGCGGGCTGCGGCGGCTGCGGCATGCTCCACGCTTCGCTCTGGCCCATGACGATCGGCGTCGTCACCAGGCTCTCCGGCTTGGCCACGGCGGCCGCGCGCGCGCCGCGATCGCGTGCGTCCGGCGAGGGCATCTCGCCCGGCCGACCGCCTTCGGGCATGCCGGCTTCGCGCCCGCCGCCGGCCGTGCCGCCGGGTCCGCCGCCGGCGGCGCCGCGCCGTCCGGCTCCGCCCCGCGGGCGGGACGCCGGCCAGCCGCGCGCCTCGGCACGCAGGTCGTCGCCTTCGGCCCGCCGTCCGCCGGTGAGCGAGGAGGTGGCGGTGCCCACCGTCGCGGTGCCGGTGATGTTGTCGTTCTTCACGCGCATGTCGAAGGTGGCCACCGCGCCCGAGCGCAGCACCACGGTGAAGGTGGCGTGCGGGCCATCCAGGCGCACCGCGGTGGCGGTAAGCGTGTCTTCGGCGACCAGCACCTTCACGGTGGTGTCCTTGTCCGCGGCGATGATGACGCCTGCGAGCCGCGCGCCGCCGCCCGCGGTCCACTCGATGTGGTACGAGCCGGTCGCGGACTTGTCGGCGGGATCGGCGACCTCGTAGCGATCGCCATCGACCCAGATTTCGCGCACACGGCTCTTCTCCGCGAACAACTCGCCGCGCGTGACGGTGAGGCTGGCGATCTTGCCGGGCGCCAGGGTGCCGAGCCGGTCGTCGACGCCGAGCAACTGCGCGGGCCGCACGGTGACGGCGGCCAGCGCATCCTCGGCGCTCCAGCCGCGCGCGATCGCCTTGCCCACGTTGCCGCGGAATTGCTTCACGTCCTTGAGGCCGTTGCTGGTGAGCGAGAAGACGGCGCCGGCCTGCGCGAGGCGGCCCGGGTTGCCGGGCGCGTACTGCCACGCGCGCAGTTCCTCGGTCGAGATTTCGAGCGCGTCGTCGGGGTTGGCGACATCGGGCGCCTCGGGGAAGTTCACCGGCTCGATCAGCGGCAGGCGCAGCGCCGCGATGTCGGCGGCGCGCTTGTACTCGTCGCCGTCGCCGACGATGGCGGCAGCCACGCCGGCCTCCGCGGCCAACGCGCCCGCGCGCAGCGTCTGCAACATGTCATCGCCGACGAACAGCACCGGCTGCTGCCTCGCGATCGCCGGCTGCAACGCGTCCCAGGCGAGATTGGTCTCGGGACGCGCGGACTTCAGCGGCGCCTTGGCGTAGGCGGCCCGCGCGTCACGGTACCACCGCGCGTCGAGGAATCCCTGGCGGATGACCGCGATCGCGCCCATCAGCGACCCCGGATAGCCGGACGCCTGCGGCTCGAGCGCGACGACCTGCGCGGCATCCTCGCGCACCAAGTCGTCGTGCGCACGCCCTTCGCCCAGGCCCACCACCGCACTCGACCCGCGGAAGATGCCGGAGCGCGGCGCCACCTGCACGACGGCGAACCCGGCGGCGCGCAGGTCCTCGACCTGCTCGTCGCCCAGCGGCAACGACGTCACCACGCGGGACTCGGGGTGCACGGACGGGAGCTGGTGCACGAGCCCCTTCGCCGGCTCGGTCTGCGGCGTTTCACGGCCGCGCCCGCGCGCTCCCCCGGCGGCGGGGTCCGGTTCGGCGGGTGCGGGCGGCAGCACGAACGGATCGATCAGGCCGGCGTACACCGTCAGGCTGTCGCCCGGCCAGACGCGTGCGTCGGCGGGGATCGCCGTGGTGGACGCTGGGCCCACCGCGACGATCAGGCCATCGCGCATCACCAGCGTGCCGTGCGGGATGACCACGCCCGGCGCGGTGACGAGGCGTGCGCCGACGATGGCGTGCACGCGCGGCGTCGCCGCGGCCTGGGCGACGGATCCACCGAGAACGGCGGCGAGCAGGACGGCGGCGGCGCAGGCCGCGCGACGGGCGCGCGCGCGACGGCGGCCCACGATGGGTCGATGCATCGGTCAGACTCCTACACGCGAACGCAGCAGACGAGGGGCGTCACGCCCCGGGACATCGAGGACGAAGCTCAACGAGGAGGCGCTAGCCTAGGCGGGCCGAAGGTCAGGCGCAAGGGGAGAAAGCCACGCGCCGGGGACGTTCACCTGTCCCCGGCGCGCGCAGTACTGGATGACAGAACGCGGCTATCCCTGCCCGGAATCCTGCGAAGACCGATGCCGCTTCGCCCCGCGCGCGATCCACGCCGCGTGGCGCTTGCGCCGCAGCCCCGCGACCCTGATGCGATTGAGGCAGCATTCGCAGCCGTGCTCGTCGTCCGTGCCCTCCGGCGATTCATCCACCGGCGTGATCTGTATCAGGCTCATGATGTCCTTTCGTGTGGCCGCGGGTCGCGCGGCCGGTGCCTATTGCTGGACGCCCAGTCCCAGACGCAGGAACGAGATCAGGTCGAGATCTTCCTCGACTCGCTTGGTGGTGGGCTTGTCGTGACCGTGCCCGGCGCGGGTGTCGACCCGCAGCAAGACCGGCTCCTCCCCGGCGGTTGCGGCCTGCAGACGAGCCGCGAACTTGAACGCGAGCCCGGGGAACACGCGGTCATCGTGGTCTGCCGTCGTCACCATCGTCGCGGGATACCGCACGCCGTCCTTGACGTTCTGCAACGGCGAGTACTTGTAGAGGAACGGAAACTGCGCGGGATTGTCCGCCGAGCCGTACTCGGGAATCCAGAATCGTCCGACGGTGAAGCGGTGATAGCGCAGCATGTCCGCCACTGGCACGCGCACCAGCCCCGCGCCGAACAGCTCCGGCCGCTGCACCAGGCACGCGCCGGTGAGCAAGCCGCCGTTGGAACCGCCCTCGATCGCCAGGCGTGCGCTGGATGTATATTTCTGCGCGATCAGGTACTCGCCCGCGGCGAT
>JBKJUD010000075.1:0-5464 GCA_046590735.1 Candidatus Eiseniibacteriota bacterium
GCTGCCGCACGTCGCCGATCCAGCCCTCGGCGCGCATGGCGTAGCGTCCGACGCCGGGCACGCGCGCGTTGAGGCTGTCCACGCGCAGCCAGGCATCCCGTCCCGCCGAGCGCAGCGCAAAGCTCGTCCGGGGGCCCGCGGGGGCGCCGGGGTGCTGGCTGTCGTACTCGAGCCCGACGCGCATGTCGTCGGCGTGCCAGGCGTAGGCGCCGTCCCGTCGCATCAGGCTGACCGACCCCTCACTGCCGCGCAGCCCGAGGCGCACGGCGCGCTGGGTGACCAGCGAATCCTTCGGCGTCTTCGTGCCGTTGCCGAGCTCCGGGACCGCCCAATGGCCGTCCGACGCCTGCCACAGCGTGACGGCCAGCGACTCCGCTTGCACCTTCAGGTGCAAGTCCCCCCAGAACGGCAACCCCCCCATGTCCACCACGACCTTGGAACTGCGCATTGCCGGGCGCCATGTCTTGTCGACAAGGTAGTCCACATGGACGCGCGCGAGCGTGACGCGCCAGCCGCGCAGGAACAGCACGCGGCCAAAACTCACCCGCGTGTTTCCGCTCTGGACCACGCGCTGGGTCAGGAAGCGGCTGATCTTCTCGGCGCCCTTCTGCGAGGTCAGCCACAGATAGCTCGGCAGCGCGAAGATCACGAACGCGAACATCACGGCGGCCAGGATGATGAGCACCCAGCTCCGGCGGCGTCGGCGGGTCTTCGCCTGGACGACCGGCGGCGGCGTGACGGGCGTGTCGTCCACTAGAACGACGACCCGAGGGCGAACTGCAGACGGTCCGGCGCGCGATCCGGCGTGCCCACCGCGAAGTCCGACGGGATCCCGACCTTGCGCGCGTAGTCCAGGCGGAACGGTCCCACAGGCGTCGCCACGCGGATCCCGATCCCTGCGGAATACTTCATGTCGTTATCCTCGAGCCGGTGCGTGGTGGGCAACAGCCGCCCCGCGGCGATATCGCCCGTGAACGCCCACACGTTGCCCCCATCGAGGAACGCCGCCATGCCCAGCCGGCCGGAGAGGCGGAAGCGCAATTCGATATTGAGCAGCAGCTCCGCCAGGCCGCCGGCGTTGTACTGGCCGAACTCTGCCTGGATGGGCAGCGCACAGGGGTAGGTGGGATCCTTCGGATTCGCCGCGCCGATGGCTTGTTCCGCATACCCGCGCACGCTGGTGGCACCGCCGAGGCGGAAGCGGTCGAGCGGGTTGACGCGCGAGAGCAGCGCGCGCTCCTCGTCCAGCCCGCAGCCGGGGTCGGTGATCGCCACCGTCCCCAGCGGCCCGATCGTGCCCCCGCGTACCCGCACGCCGAGCACCATGCGCGAGCGCAGCGACACGAACCAGCTCTGCTCGGCCACGCCCTTGAGGTAGTTGGTCTTGCCCCCGAGACCGGCATATTGGAGTTGTCCGTGGATGGCGGTGCCGCGCGTCGGGTCGAAGATGTTGTCGCGGAAATCCCCGTCGAACGAGGTGTCGATCAACCGGTTCTCCGAGCCTTCAACGAGCTGCACGCCGGTGGAATCCGGCGGCGGCCGGTGCCACAGGTAGAATTCCGAGAGCTTGGCGCCGACGCGCGACTTGCGCGCCAGGTCGCGCTGCAGCGTGAACACCATGCCGACCTTGCTGGTGCGATCCAACTCGTTGCCGATGACCCGGCGATAATCGTACACCGGTCCCAGCGATGCCTGCGTGCGCGGAAACAGGAACCACGGCTCCACGCCGGCGAGCGACAGCGACGACGAGCTGATGATGTGCCCGCTGCCCTTGGAAAGATTGCGCACCGAAAGTCCGAGTTCGCCGGCGCCCTCGAGTTGCCGCGCGGTGCCGCCGATGTTGTGGGTGCCCAGCTTCGCGGTGCTCACCAGCAATCCCACGGCGTCGTAGTCCAGCCCGCCCTCGACGTAGCGGAAGGGCCGCTCGGTGACGGCGACGCGCACGCTGAACTGGTGCGCGGAGTCGACCTGCGACTCTGCGGGCAGCGAGAAGTGCACGTTGGAGAACAGGCCGGTCGCGTACAGCCGCCGCTCGTACTCGGCGAGCTGCGAACTCTGGAACAGGTCGCCGGGGCGAAACGGCACCTGCCGCAGGATGACGCGTGGCTCGGTGGTCAACGTGTCGAGTCCCTCGGCCAGACTGACCTCACCGAAGTACGCGCGCGCATGTTCGTGGACCAGGAAGGTGACCTCGCGCGGCACTTCCTGGCCGGCCTCGACGGTGACCCAGGGAAAGCCGTGCTCGTAATACCAGTTCTTGATCGTCTCGCGATCGACCTTGACCATCAGGTCGGTGAACGGCTTGCCCTCGTGCAGCACCATCGACTCGCGCAACTTCTCCGGCGTCGTCGCGGTCACCCCCTCGAGGCGGACGGCCGCCAGCGTCTCGCGCTCCCCCTCGGAGATTGTCAGCGTGATCTCGACCTCGGGCGGATCGCTCTTGGGCCGGACGCGGACCGTGTCGGCGACCGTGACGTCCGGAAACCCCTGCTGCACGTAGTAGCTGGCGATCGCCTGGACATCGGCGCGCAGGAAGTCGCGATAGAACTCGTGGTAGCGCGGGAAGAGGACGAAGCGGTGGGTGGGGTTGAGACGCATCAGCCGGCGCAGCGTCCCCTCGCCGATCGCCTTTTCGCCGTTGATGGTGACGCGCACCACCCGGGCGCCGGCTGGCACGCGGCCGATCGTGGCAGCGGGCGCGAACGCGGGCCGGCCAAAGGCGCACAACAGCGCCAACGCGCACGCGGCGAGGAGCCTCCGTCCCCCTGCCGCCTGCCCTGGCTGCGTGGTCGATCGCAGGGCCGTGGCCTCCCTTCCGTGAGTGTGCGCCGTGGGCGCAGGCGGCAGCGCTAGGGCGGCGTCGTGGTCGACGCGGGCGCCCCGGCCTTGTTGGTCTGGTGCACCGCGATTTGTCGCTGCACCAGGTGCACGGTGTCCGCCAGGATCACGAACACGAAGAGTGAGCCGATCAACGCCAGTCCGACGCGCTGGAACGCCATCTGCGCCTTCTGCGAGAGCGGGCGCCGCATCACGCCCTCGTACAGCGCCATCGCGATATGCCCGCCGTCGAGCAGCGGCAGCGGCAGGATGTTCATCACCGCCAGGGTCACCCCGATGAAGGCAGTGAACTGCAGCAGCATGTCAATGCCACGCTGTGCGTACGTGGCGGCCATCTGCGCGATGCCGATCGGCCCGGTGAGCGACGAGCCCGCCTCGCGGATGTGGAAGATGGTGCGGCCAAGCCCCTGCACGATGGTGGTCGTCACGCTGACCAGGTAACGCCCGGCGTCGCTGGTGGCGTCCCACGGCGTCGTGCGATGCACGCGGGTGCGCGTGAAGGGCCGCGGCTCGATGCCGACGATGCCGACATCGTGCGTCCCGCCGATGGCGATCTCCGACACCGGGGTCATCGTGACCCGCTGCGGCGCGCCGGCGCCGGGCCGGACGAAGTCCACGGCGAGCTTCTTTCCGGCGCTGGCGTGGATCACGTCCGCGGCGTCCTCGAAGGTGCGCACCGGCGTGCCGGCGATGGCGACCAGGCTGTCACCGCTGCGCAGGCCGGCGAGGTACGCGGGCTGGTTCACCAGCACGTTGCCGATCACCGGCGCGTGCGCCGGCTGGATGGCCATCGCCAGGCGGCCGGCGGTCGTCTCATCGAGCGTCAGGCTGCGCTCGCCGCCGGCCCCCGCGAAGACGAAGGCGCGCGGCCATTGCGGCGACGTGCTGGCCGGGTCGTTGCCCAGCTGGTCGACGAATCCGAACCAGGAATCGACGGGCGTGCCGGCCACGGACACGATGCGGTCGCCGCTGGCCACGCCGAGCGACTCGGCCACTGCGCTGGTGCCGCGCAGGTGGACGATGGCGTCGGTGTCGGCCTCCGGGATGCCGATGACCAGCGCGATCCAGATGATGATGTACGCCCAGATGATATTGGAGCCCGGCCCCGCCACCGCGATCAGCGCGCGCCGCCACCACGTCGCGGTGAGAAACTCGCCTTCGCCGCCGGTCACCGAGTCCTGCTCGTCTCCGGCCATCTTGACGTAGCCGCCCAGCGGCAGCCACGACACGCAGTAGTCGGTGTCGCCGATCTTGATGCCGAAGGCGCGCGGGGGGAATCCCATCGAAAAGCGGATCACCTTGACGCCCATGGCCTTGGCCATCAGGAAGTGGCCCAGCTCGTGCACGAAGACCAGGAAACCCAGCACGAGGGCAAAGGGCACCAGATACTGCAGGATGAATGACACCACTCTCAGGACTCTCCTAGGCGACGCAGGACACGCTGCGCGCGATTGTAGTCGGGGCCGCGCGATGCACGCAAGGCGCGGGGCTCGGCTCGAGCTATCCCGTGAGGTATCGGCTCGCCCGCGCGCGAGCCCACGCATCGGCTTCCATGACGTCCTCGAGTCGTGGGCTGTGCACCACCGTGTGGTCGGCGAGGACCCCGGCCAGCACATCGGGAATGGCGGCGAACGACAGCGCCTCGTCGAGGAACGCGGCGACCACCACCTCGTCTGCCGCGTTGAGCACCGCGGGGGCGGTGCCCGCGGTCTCGCCCGCCGCCCGCGCGAGCGCGAGGCAGGGATAGCGGCTCATGTCGGGCTCCGCGAAGCTGAGCTCGCCGAGCGCGGTCGGGCTGAGCGCGGCGGCCGGCGGCGCCCAGCGCGCCGGGTAGCTCAGCGCGTACTGGATCGGCAAGCGCATGTCGGTGGCGCTGATCTGCGCCAGCAACGATCCATCGGTGAGTTCGGCGAAGGCGTGCACCAGCGATTGTGGGTGCACCACCACCGAGATGTCGGCGAGAGCGACTCCGAACAGCCAGCGGGTCTCGAGCACCTCGAAGCCCTTGTTGAGCAGCGTGGCGCAGTCGACGGTGATGCGCGGGCCCATGCGCCAGGTGGGATGCGCGAGCACTTCCGCCGGCGTCGCGGCGCCGAGGCGCTCGACGGGCCAGTCGCGCAGCGCGCCGCCCGAGGCGGTGAGCCACAGCCGTCGCACCTCACCCGGCGCCCGGCCGTCGAGCAATTGGAACAGGCCGCTGTGCTCGCTGTCGACGGGCAGCAGCATCGCGCCCGGCGTCCGCGCGGCCTCGCGCACCAGTTCGCCGCCGAGCACGAGGGACTCCTTGTTGGCGAGCGCCACGATGTGCCCGGCGTGCAAGGCGGCCAGCGTCGGCGCGAGCCCGGCGGCGCCGACCAGCGCGTTCAGCACGATGTCGATGTCGTCGCGCGCGGCGCAATCGAGCACCGCCTGCGCGCCATCGCCCACCGTCAATCCGCTCCACGCCAGCGCGCGAGCTTGCGCCGCCGCCCCCGCGTCGCCGAGCACCACGTGCGGCACGCTGAACTCGCGCGCCGCGGCAAGCAGCGGTTCGACTTGCCGGTGCGCGGCCAGCGCGACCACCTCGAAGCGATCGGGATGTTGCCGCACGACATCGAGCGTGTTGACGCCGATGGAGCCGGTGGCG
>JBKJUD010000132.1:0-3006 GCA_046590735.1 Candidatus Eiseniibacteriota bacterium
GCTGCCGCACCGGCATCATGTTCGTCGGCGAGGGCCCGGGCGAGAACGAGGACCTGCGCGGCGAACCGTTCGTCGGCCGCGCCGGCGAGCTGCTCACCCGCGCCATCGAGGGAGGCCTCAAGCTCACGCGCGACGACGTCTACATCGCCAACATCGTGAAGAGCCGCCCGCCCGGCAACCGCGTGCCCAGCGTGGAGGAAGCGGAGGCGTGCATGCCGTACCTGCGCCAGCAGATCGCGCTGTTGCGGCCCACCGTGCTGGTGGCGCTCGGCCTCACCGCGGCCACCTGGCTGCTGGTGCCCAAGGGCGCCAAGGCAACGCTCGGCAGCCTGCGCGGCGCGGCACACGACTTCCACGGCATCCCCACCATCGCCACCTATCACCCCGCCGCGATCCTGCGCAACCCGAACTTCAAGCGGCCGTTCTGGGAGGACCTGCAGGAGGTGATGCGTCTCGCCGGACTTCCCATGCCAGAAGGAGCCTCGCCCGCGTCATGAGTCGCCCCGAGAACCTGCGCGTGATCAGCCGCGACAGCATGGTGCCGCCCCACTCGCTCGACGCCGAGAAGTCGGTGCTCGGCGCGATGCTGATTTCCTCCAACGCGATCAGCCGCGCGGTGGAGGTGCTCGGCCTCGAGGACGAGCACGGCGAGTCGCCCTTCCACGCCGGCGCCCACAAGCGGATCTATCGCGCCATCATCGAGCTGTGGGAATCCGGCTCGCCGGTGGACGTCGTCACCCTTACCGAGCGCTTGCGCAAGCAGAAGCAGCTCGACGCGGTGGGCGGCGAATCGTACGTCGCCTCGCTGTTCGAGCACGTCGCCACCACCGCGCACGTCGAGCACCACGCGCGCATCGTCCGCGACCGCGCCGTGCTGCGGCGACTGATCGAGGCCGGCGGCGAAATCACGCACCTCGGGTTCAACACCGCCGACGACGCCGACACCGTCATCGACCGCGCCGAGAAGCTGCTGTTCGACATCTCGCGCCAGCGCCTCAAGCGCACCGCGCGCTCGCTCGCCGAGGTGATGAACGAAACGCTCGCGCACATCGAACGGCTCTCGAAGAAGGAAGAGAAGTACTCCGGGCTCTCCTCTGGCTACCCCGACCTCGATCGCATCACCAGCGGCTTCCGCAAGGGCAACCTGATCGTGATCGCCGGCCGCCCTGCGGTGGGCAAGACCTCGTTCGCGCTGAACCTCGCCGAGCACATGGCGATCGGCGAGGGCGTGCCGATCGCCATCTTCTCGCTCGAAATGTCGATGGAGGAACTCGCCATCCGCATGCTGTGCGCGAAGGCGCGCGTCGAGAGCCGTCGTGCCGTAACCGGTGAGTACCTGGGCCGCGAGGACTGGAAACGTTTGGTCGCCGCCGCCGGCGTACTGTTCGACGCCAAGGTGTTGATCGACGACTCCTCCGCGCTCAGCGTGCTCGAACTGCGCGCCAAGGCACGGCGGCTCAAGGCCGACCACAACATCGGCGCGCTGTTCGTCGACTATCTGCAGATGATGCGCGGCACCGGCCATGAGGACAGCCGGCAGCAGCAGATCGCCGAGATCTCGCTGGGCCTCAAGGGCCTGGCGAAGGAACTCGCGATCCCGGTGATTGCCCTGTCGCAGCTCTCGCGTGCGGTCGAGAAGCGTGACAGCAGCCGGCCGATGCTGTCGGACCTGCGCGAATCCGGCGCCATCGAGCAGGACAGCGACGCGGTCATCTTCCTCTACAAGCCCGACGCCGAGGCCAACAGCGCCGAGCGGCCCGATGTCTTCCGCGTGCGCTGCGAGGTCGCCAAGCATCGCCATGGCCCCACCGGCTACGCGGACCTCACGTTCATCTCCAATTACGCGCGCTTCGAATCGTACACCCAGCAGGCCGAATGACCCCGCCCGACGACGCGCTCAGGACGGGCACCTCACCGCGCAAGGCGCACCCCGTGACGGAGCCCGAGTTCCCGATGGCCGAGGAGGGCTTCACCACCGCGGCCGGGTCGGTGGGCAAGGGCGTGCTCGACTGGCTCGCGGAGGTGGGCGCGGTGTCGCGCTTCATCGGCCACTTCACCCTCCGGCTGCACCGCGCGCCGCGGCGCGGGCCGAACCTGGTGCTCGCCCAGATGATGGCGATCGGCATCGACTCCATCCCGCTGGTGCTGATCACGTCGTTGTTCGTTGGTGCGGTGGCGGCGGTGCAGGCGGCGTACCAGATGCAGGACTACATCCCGCTGCACTTCATCGCCACCGTGGTCGGCAAGTCGGTGGTCATCGAACTGGGGCCGGTGCTCACCGCTCTGGTGGTGGCGGGCCGGGTGGGCGCGAGCATTGCCGCGGAACTCGGCACCATGCGCGTCACCGAGCAGATCGACGCCATGGAAGCGCTGGCCATCGATCCTATCGATTACCTCGTGGTGCCGCGCATCCTCGCGGGCCTCATGATGCTGCCGGTGCTGACCGTGTTCGCCGACGCGCTCGCCATCTTCGGTTCGTACGTGGTGGCCACGCTGGCGATCGGCGTCGGGCACCAGGATTTCGTCAACGGCCTGCGCCTGTTCTTCAACGTTCACGACGTGCTGGGCGGACTGGTGAAGAGCCTCGTCTTCGGCTACGCGATCACCGCGATGGGCTGCTACCACGGTTTCCAGACGCAGGGCGGCGCCGAGGGCGTCGGGCGCGCCACCACGAAGGCGGTCGTCGCCAGCAGCGTGCTGATCCTGATCAGCGACTACGTGCTCGCCGCCGTCATCTTCCGCACGATCTTCGGGGATTGAGGCGCATGAGCGACCATGCCGCCCCGATGATCGAGCTGCGCGACCTGCACAAGCGCTTCGGCGCCCAGCCGGTGCTGGCCGGCGCCTCGCTGTCGATCGCGCGCGGCGAGACGATGGTCATCATCGGTCGCAGCGGCTCAGGCAAGAGCGTGATGCTCAAGCACATCATGGGCCTGCTGCAGCCCGACGCGGGCGAGGTGCGGATCGAGGGCGACCACCGCGCGCAGGAGCTGCGCGAGGTGGTCG